>NZ_QWFB01000018.1:0-63918 GCF_003576205.1 Achromobacter sp. K91
AGATGTGTATAAGAGACAGCCGTCATCCAGATGCCTGCCGACGTGGTCAGCCCGCGGATCTCGCGCTCGTCGCTCAGCTTGATGATGGCGCCCGCGCCCAGGAAGCCGATGCCGGCGATCACGCCCTGCAGCACGCGGCTCAGGTCGCCGACTTCCATGCCGCCTTGCAGCGGCACCAGCACGAAGATCGCCGCCCCCAGCGCCACCAGCATGTGGGTGCGCAAGCCGGCGTCCTTGCCGCTGCGCTCCCGCTCATAACCCAACAGGCCGCCCAGCAGCATGGCCATGCCCAGGCGCAGCACGATGCGGGTCGCCTCGCCCACATCGGGGATGTCGGCGAATTCGCTGCGCACGGTGGACCAGATTTCCAGCCAGATTTCCGTCATCGCCGTCCCCTCATGGGAAATGGTCGGACCAGCATAGCAGGCGCCGCGCGACGGCTGCCATGCTGCGCACGCACTGGCACATGTGGGCACAACTGGTTTACAACCGACCTGGCGTCGCGCGGCATCGCGGACGGAAACGACCGGAGGGTTACATGGATTTGCAGCTAGACGGTAAACGCGTGCTCATCACGGGCGCATCCAAGGGCATAGGCCTAGCCTGCGCGCTGGCCTTCGCCCGCGAAGGCGCCGAACCGATACTGGTGGCGCGCGACGACGCGGCGCTGCGCACGGCGGCCGAGGCCATACGCGATGCGACCGGGAAGCAGGCGCGGGCCGTCACGCTGGACCTGGCCCAATCCGGCGCGGCGCAACGCCTGAGCCAGGAAGCGGGCGATATCGACATCCTGGTGAACAACGCAGGCGCGGTGCCGGGCGGCGCGCTGGACCAGGTGCAGGACGAGCGCTGGCGCGCGGGCTGGGAACTGAAAGTCCACGGCTACATCGACCTCGCCCGCCACTACTACCCGCGCATGCGCGACGCCGGCGCGGGCGTCATCGCCAACATCATCGGCATGGCGGGCTCCGCGCCGCGCGCCGACTACATCTGCGGCGCGGCGGGCAATGCCTCGCTCATCGCCTTCACTCGCGCCCTGGGCGGGGATGCGCCGCGCCACGGCGTGCGCGTCTTCGGCGTGAATCCTTCGCGCACCCGCACCGACCGCGTGCTGACGCTGGCCAAACAGCGCGCCCAGGCGCGCTGGGGCGACGAAAACCGCTGGCAGGAGACGCTGTCGGACCTGCCTTTCGGACGCCTGATGGAACCTGGTGAAGTGGCCGACATGATCGTCTTCGGCGCCTCGCCGCGCGCGGGCTACCTGAGCGGCACGGTGATAGACCTGGACGGCGGCGAGCAGTACGCGCGTTGAAGCCCGTCCCGCATGCCTGGCCCTAGGCGGCCTGGCGCCAGCCCGCCAGCAGACCGGGCAAGGCGGCCATGTCGGTGAACACGTGGGCCACGCCCACGCCGCGCAAGGCTTCGGCGCCGCTATGCCCGTTGGCATCGGGGCTGTAGCCGAACACAGTAGCGCCGGCGGCCACCCCAGCCGTGGCGCCGGTCACCGTGTCTTCCACGATGGCGCAACGCCGAGGGTCCACGCCCAGCGCCTGCGCAGCGGCCAGGTAAACGTCCGGATAGGGCTTGCTGCGCGGCATTTCGTGGCCGCTGAAGACCCGCTCGCGAAAGCAGTCGGCAATGCCGACCTTGGCCAGCTGCAGCTCCACCTTGCGGCGGTCCGCGCCCGAGGCCACGGCGATGCGGCCGTCCAAGGCCACGTGCAAGGCCCGCACCGCGTCCGGCGCGCCGGGGATCTCGACCAGGTCGCGGTCCAGCGCGGCATTGCGGCGCTGGCGGAACTGATCGAACCAGTCCGGCGTGATCGTGGCGCCCGTGCGCGATTCGATCAGCGGCAGTTCGTCCCTGACGGCCTTGCCCGTGAAGATCTGCATGGTTTCCGCATGCGTGATGCCCCAGCCCAACTCATTGAGCATGTCGGTCAGCACGCGGCTGGTGATGGGTTCGGAATCGACCAGGACGCCGTCGCAGTCGAACAGCACGGCATCGAAGGGAAAATCAGTCATTGCAGCAACGTCGGGAATGTCCATGAAGCCGGTAAGCATACTGCAGGCCTCCTGCGCGACGCAGGAGGCTCACCTGGCATCAAATTCCGACAGACCTGATCCGCAACGGCGGGCCATGATCCCGCCGGCGCCGAGCGCACTGGACGCCGTCATGCGCTGAGCCCGCGACGGACGGGCTCCAGGCGACTTCGGCGCGGACCTCGAGGCATCCGTCCCAGTTTTCTATAATTGCATTTTGACAATTCAATATGCAAAATGGCGGTCATGCATATCCCTGCCGCCACGCCCCTTCACGCCGTCTTCACCCTCAATGACGCCCGCCATACCTGCCTGGACCTGCCCGGCATGTACGGCGCCCAGTACTTCCGCCTGCCTGTAGTGCTGCGGCTGCTGCTGGAAAACGCGCTGCGCAACATGCACGACGCGGAGCGCGACGCGGCCGCCGCGGCGCTGTTCGGCTGGCTGGAGCACGGCACCAGCGAAGCCGAGATCGCCTTCCAGCCCGGACGCGTGCTGATGCACGACACCACCAGCACCCCGGCCCTGGTCGACATCGCCGCGATGCGCGATGCGCTGGCCGAGGCCGGCGTGGATCCTTCCGCGCTGAATCCCGTGCTGCCCGTGGACGTGTCGGTAGACCATTCGCTGGCGGTGCAGTCCTATGCGCGCGCCGACGCCGCGGAATTGAATCTGGACCTGGAGCTGCGCCGCAACGCCGAGCGCTACCGCTTCCTGCGCTGGGCATCCAAGGCCCTGTCCAATGTGCGCATCCATCCGCCAGGCACCGGCATCATGCACACCATCAACCTGGAACAGCTGGCGACCGTGGTTTGCGGGCAGGAAGAGGCCGACGGCATCGCGCTGCATCCGGACATGATGATAGGTACCGACAGCCACACGCCCATGGTCAACGGCATCGGCGTGCTGGGCTGGGGCGTGGGCGGCCTGGAGGCGCAGACGGTGATGTTCGGCATGCCCACGCTGCTGCGCATTCCGGACGTGATCGGCGTGCGGCTGACCGGCGCGCTGAGCGCGGGAGTCAGCGCGACCGACCTGGCGCTGACCGTGACGCAGCGCCTGCGCGAGATCCAGGTGTCCGGCGAATTCGTGGAGTTCTTCGGACCCGGCGTGGCCACGCTGCCGGCCGGCAGCCGCTGCGTGGTGGCCAACATGGCGCCCGAGTACGGCGCCACCACGGGCTACTTTCCCATCGACAGGCAGACGCTGGCCTATCTGCGCCAGACGGGCCGGCCCGAGACGCTGATCGCGCAGGTACAGGCCTACGCCGAGCGCGCCGGCATCGCCTATGACCCCGCTGCCGAGCCGCGCTACACCCGCGTCGTCGACATCGCGCTGGACCGCGTGCAGATGCATGTGGCCGGTCCGCGTCGGCCGCAGGACCTGCATCCCTACGGACACACCAAGGCCATCCTGGCCGGCTTGGCGGACGCGCCGGCAGTCCCTGCGCGCGGCCTGCCCCGCTACGCCGTGGCGATCGCAGCCATCACCAGCTGCACCAATACCTCGGATCCACGGCAGCTGTCCGCAGCTGGCCTGCTGGCCCGCAAGGCGCGCCAGGCCGGCCTGCGCGTGCCCGCCTGGGTGAAAACCTCATTGGCTCCCGGCTCGCCCGCGGCGGCGGCGTATCTCGCGCGCGCCGGGCTGCTGGAAGATCTGGCCGCCGTGGGCTTCGACATCGTGGGCTACGGCTGCACCACCTGCATCGGCAATTCCGGCCCCCTCCCCGAGCCCGTCCGCGCGGCCATGGCGGCGGGCGCGGTCCATCCCGTGGCGGTGCTGTCCGGCAACCGCAATTTCGCTGGCCGCATCCATCCGGACCTGGACCTGGGCTTTCTCATGTCGCCGGCGCTGGTCATCGCCTACGCGTTGGCGGGCGACGCCGAACGCGACCTGAGCTGCGAACCCGTGCAGACCGCCCCCGACGGCCGCGCCATCCATCTGCGCGAGCTCTGGCCTGACGACGCGGAGATAGACGCCGCGCTGGCCGCCGGCCAGCAGCCCGCCGATTACCGCCAGGCCTTCCGGATCGCCAGCGCCAACCCGGCATGGCATGCGCTGCAATCGCCGGACTCGGCGCGCTTTCCCTGGGACCCCGCCTCCACCGCGCTGCGCCGCCCGCCGTTCGCCAGCACCGAAGCGGCCGGCCAGTTGGGCCGCTACACCGCGCATCCCCTGCTGGTGCTGGGCGACGACGTGACCACCGATCACCTGTCGCCCGCCAGCGCCATTCCGCCGGACAGCCTGATCGCCGACTTCCTGGTCGAACGCGGCGACGACCGCAACGACCTGAACGTCTTCGCATCGCGCCGCGGCAACTGGCAGGTCATGCTGCGCGCCGCGTTCTACAGCAAGAGCCTCGTCAATCTGCTCATACCCGAAGCGCCGGTTGGCCACACCCTGCATGCGCCCAGCGGCCGGGTGGAGCCGATCTGGGAGGCCGCCGGCCGCTACGCCCGGGCCGGCCAGCCCGTGGTCCTGGTGGCAGGCGAACGCTATGGCACGGGTTCCTCGCGCGACTGGGCCGCCAAAGGACAGCGCCTGCTGGGCATCCGCTGCGTGCTGGCGGTCAGCTTCGAACGCATCCACCGCTCCAACCTGATCGGCATGGGCATCCTGCCCTTGCGCCTGCCCGCCGGCGTCACGCCAGCAACGCTGCGCATCCGGCCCGGCGACCGGATCGAGATCGATGCCCCGGCCGCCGCGCTGACGCCGCGCATGCCCGTGGCCGTGCGCCTCTTGCGCGCCGGCGGCACCGCCGAGACGCTACAGGCGACGGCGGCGGTCGAGACCCGGCTGGAAGTCAGGCTGCTGCGCATGGGCGGCGTCATTCCCGCTATCCTCTCGGACACCATCCATTCCGCCGTCCGCAACGCATGAGCGCCCAATCCAATACCGCCGCGAAAATCCTGGCGCTGATCCAGGCAGACCGCCTGCCCGCGGGCGCGCACCTGACCGCGCAGAAGATCGCCGACCGGCTGCGCCTGTCGCGCTCGCCGGTCAACGACGCGCTGGGCATCCTGGAGCAACGCGGCGTCGTCTCGCGCAAGCCCAACCGCGGCTACTTCCTGGAACGGGATCACGCCGCGCTGGCGGACTTGCACGGGGACCTGGCGCCGCCCTCCGTCGACGACATCGTCACGCACAGCTACTTCAAGCTGGCCGACGAACTGCTGCGCGGCGAACTGCCCATGCAATGCAGCGAAGCGCTGCTGCGCGCCCGCTATGGCCTGACGGCGGCGCAGACCCAAGCCCTGCTGGGCCGCATCGCGCAGGAAGGCTGGGCAGAGCGGCGGCCCGGCTATGGCTGGGAATTTTCATCCATGATGACCACCCCTGACAGCCTGCTGCAGTCCTACCGCCTGCGGCTGGCGCTGGAACCGGCCGCGCTGCTCGAACCGGGATTTCACATCGACAAACAGGTGCTGGCGCGTTGCCGCGCGGCCGAAAAGCACCTGCTGGACGGCGGCATCGCCACCGACACCGCCGACCAGCTGCACGAGCGCGGCGTACGCTTCCATGAATCTCTGGTGGAGGCCTCGGGCAATCCCTTCTTCATCGACGCGATCAAGCGGGTGAACCGCGTGCGCCGGCTGCTTTCGTACCGATCCATGCAAGACCGCAGCCGCTACAAGCAGCATTGCGAACAGCACCTGGCCATCCTGGACCTGCTGGAACACGAACGCAACGAAGAGGCCGCGGCGCAGCTGGCGGAGCACCTGCGCAGCACGCTGGACAACCTGGCCCGCATCAGCGGGCTGCTGGCGTCCTAGCGCCGGTCAGAAGTCCATCGACGCGGATAGCATCAACGTGCGCGGCACCCCTTGGGAGATCGTGCCATACGAGGCCACGCCCGACCAGTAAGCCTTGTTGAACACGTTCACCACGTTGGCCCGCAGCGTGAGGTCCTTGCCATAGACCTTGGTGGCATAGCGTGCGCCCAGATCGAAGGTGGTCCACGATGGCACCGACTGGGTATTGGCCTGATTGATGTATTCGCTGCCGGTGTGCATCACGCTGCCGGTCAGGGTCAGGCCCGCGACCCAAGGCGTATCCCATTCCGCGCCCAGGTTCACCGACACCTTGGGCACGCCCACCGGCCGGTTGCCGACCAAAGCACTATTGCCGGCGCGCGTCAGCTCCGCGTCCAGCCAGGTCACGCCGCCCAGCAGGCGCAGGCCGCGCCACGGTTCGCCGGCCAGGTTCAGTTCCAGGCCCCGATTGCGCTGCTCGCTGTCCGCGCCGTACACGCCGTTGGTCAACTGGCCGCTGGGCTTGGTGATCTCGAACGCGCTCAGGGTCAGCATGGCGCTGTCCAGGTCCACCTTCACGCCCACTTCCTTCTGCCGGGCCTTGTAGGGCTTGAACACCTGGCCGGCGTTGGAGGCGGTGGCCGGCGCCACGTCGCCCTTGCTCAGGCCTTCGATGTAGTTGGCATACAGCGAGACATTGCTCCAGGGCTTGATGACGATGCCCGCCAGCGGCGTGGTCGCGCTTTCGTCATAGCTGACGGTGCGCGCGCCGGTCGTGGCATTGAAATTGCGGGATTGGACGCGCTGCTGGCGCACGCCCAGCGTAAGCTGCGCGCGCTCGTCCAGGATGCTGAGCGTATCGGCCAGCGCCAGGCCGGAAAGATCGGACGAGGAAATCTTGGGCACGTTGGCCGGCGCCGGGATATCTTGCTGCGGCCGCGTGATCGGATGGTAGATGTTCGACGTGAGCGGCGTACCCGTCACGCTGGCCTGCGAATTCCGGTCGCTGTACAGGCTGCCCATGAGGCTGATGGCATGGCGCACCGGGCCTGTGTCCAGCTTGGCGCGCAGGCCTGCGTTGTAGGTGCTGCGGTTGACTTCGAACCTGAAGTTGTTCGGCGTGACCACCGTGTCGCCCGCCGCGTTGACGATGGTGGGCGTCTGGTCCGACAGGCGCGCCACGTTCGTGTCCGAGCCGCCCGCGTCGGCGAATACCGTCAAGCGGTCGCTGATGTCGTACTCGACCCGCAGCAGGGCCGATTGCCCGTCTGACTTCCACCAGCCCCAGGGCTGGGTGGCGTTGCGCCGTCCATCTGCCGCATGCGGCACGTCGATGCCGGCGGCCAACAGGAACGGCCGCGTGGGCGCGTCGATCTTTTCATTCTGCGTCAGCAGGTCCAGCGAAGCGCGCAGCCGCTCGCCCTGGTAGTCCAGCGACAGGGCGCCGATGTCGGTGCGCGAATACAGATTGTCCAGCGGCGTATCGCCCTGGCGGTGCATGCCGTTGACGCGCACGCCCCATTCCCCGTCCTTGCCGAAGCGACGGCTCAGGTCCGCGCGCGCGCCCAATTGCGAGTCGCCCACATAGTCGGCGGACACGCGGCTCAGGTCCTGCGGCAGCGCCCGCTTGGGCACCATGTTGATCACGCCGCCCACGCCGCTGTTGGGCGACATGCCGTACAGCAGCGCGGCCGGCCCTTTCAGCACTTCGACCCGCTCGATGTAGTCGGTGAAGACGTGATAGTTGGGCGCCACGCCATAAACCCCGTCAAAGGCGATTTCGCCCAGGTTGCCTTCGCCGATGGGAAAGCCCCGGATGTAGAACGAGTCGGTCACGCCGCCGATCTGTCCGGTGAAACGCACCGAGGGTTCAACGTTCAGCGCGTCGGCCAGCGTGACCGCCTGACGGTTCGCCAACAGGTCCGAGGTGTAGTTGGTGACGTTGAACGGCGTATCCATCACGTCGCGGTTGCCCAGCAGGCCCAGGCGTCCGCCCCTGGCCACCTGGCCGCCCTCGTACTCCGCCGGCAGCGCGAAGGGAGCCGCAGCGGCACCGGCGACGGTGACCGCGGGCAGCACGGTGGCCGACTCGTCGGACCCCGACGGCAGCTTGCGCAGCGAATAGGCGCCGCCGCCCTGCTCCGACAAGCCATAGCCCGACCCCGACAGCAAACGGGAAAAGCCTTCCTTCACGGTGTAGTCGCCGTCCAGTCCGTTGCTGTGCAGTCCCGCCACCATGGCCGGATCGAACGACAGCGGCACGCCCGCGACGGCGGCGAACCGGGCCAGCGCATCGCCCAGCGGGCCTGCCGGGATCGCGTAGGACTTGCGCGCCGCCGCGCTGACGGCGTCGGCGGCCAGCGTTGGCGGCGTGGTCCCCGCCCCAGCCAGCAGGGCCAAGCCCATGCCGGCGGCCCGCAGCAGCGCCGCCAGCGGCGGCAGGACAGCTGTTCCACGGGCCGGGCATGGCGGACGGGAGATTCGGGAAACCATGAAGCTATCCTTCGTAAGGGTCTGGGTGGCGCGCGATACGCGGCGGTTCACCCGGTACACCGGACGAAGCGGGAAAAAGGTTCAGCCCGACTGCGATTAATTTGTAACGCCGACGCGGGCGGCAACCGTGGTCCAGTACGGCGTGATCCGGCTCACTCTCACGGGCAGGGTCTTTTCCAGCAACCGCAAGCTGGCATCGGTGTCGTTCAAGGGAAATGCCCCCGATACCCGCAGCCCTGCCACCGCCGGATCACAGCGCAACACGCCGCGGCGATACCGGCCCAGCTCATCCACCAGGTCCGCCAGGCGCCAGTCGCGCACGGCGAGCATGCCCTGCTCCCATGAGGCGGCCGTGGCGTCCACCGCCGCCTGGGGCCGCACCTCGCGCCCATTGAAGACGGTCTGCTGCCCGGCCGGCAGCACCGTGGCGCCGGCCCCCGCCGACTTGGGCCGGATCTCCACTGCGCCCTCGAACACCGCCACGCGCACGGCGTCGCCTTCGTCGCGCACCAGGAAGCGCGTGCCCAGCGCGCGTATCGCGCCTTGCGCGGTCTGGACGACAAAGGGCCGCTGCAGCTGTGGCGAGTCGCGGCCCGTGGTCAACAGGATTTCGCCCGCCCGTAGCCACAACGTGCGCTGCCTGGCGGTGTATTCGATATCGACCGCGCTGGCCGTGTTGAGCACCAGCTGCGTGCCGTCGGTCAGGTTCATGCGGCGCTGTTCGCCCGTCGCAGTGCGCGCATCCGCGCTCCATTCGCGCCAGGGCAGCTCGCGTCCGGCCAGCCAGGCCGCCGGTCCCAGCACCAGCAGGCCAGCCAGCGCCCGCAGCGCCTGCCGGCGTCGCGGGCGATCCAGCCGCCGCAAGGTATCGGCGGCGACACGCGGCGGCACCTGGCCGAATCCGCGCAGCATTTCTTCGGCACGCTGCCAGGCCGCGGCGTGCGCGGCGCTACGGCCGCGCCAGCGGTCGAAGGACTCGCAGTCCGCCGGCGACAAGGTCTCGGATTGGAAGCGCACCAGCCAGCCGGCCGCTTCCTTCAGGATGGCGGGATCGATCACGCGTCGGCCTGGCTTGCGATCAGGCATGCGGCCAGCGCCGCCTGCACATGGCGCTTGACCGTGGACAGCGACACGCCCAGGCTTTGCGCGATCGCGTCGTAGCCCATGCCGTCGAACTGCGACATCAGGAAGATCTCGCGCGTTTTGGCGGACAGCGTCCGCAACGCCGTATCGATGGCGCGCAAGGTTTCCAAAATCAGGGCGCGCGCTTCGGGCGAAGGCGCCTGCTGCTCGGGCAATTGCGCCAGCGCGGCCAGATAGGCCTCTTCCAGCGCCCGCCGGCGCCAGTGGTCCACCACCAAGCCCTTCGCAATGTGGGTCAGCAACGCGCGCGGCTCGGCGCCCACGTCCGTCCTGCGCCGCCCGGCCATCAGCCGCACGAAGGTATCGTGGGCCAGATCCGCCGCGTCGAAAGAATTGCCCAGCTTCCTGCGCAACCAGACCGACAGCCAGCCGTGGTGGTCACGATAGAGTTGCGCGACGGGATCGGCGGGCGGCGAGTCGGACGTAGGCAAGGCGCACCTGGCTATAGAATCTAAATAGGAACTATTTATATTCTAGCGTATCCCCCCACCCGCCATGGACGCGCCCGCGGCTACAGCGGCATGCCAGGCGCCGCACGGGTAATGCCTGGTAGCGGACAGGCCTGCCTATCCCGTCAGTAATCCATGGGAACGTGGCTTTGCGCCTCTCGCAGTTCCTGGATGTGGCGCTCGGCTTCCTGTCTTTCGACGGCTGGCGGCAAAGGGCGCCAGCTCACCATGTTGCCGGGCGTTTTCACCGGCATCCAACCCAGCACGCTGTACAGCGTGATGGCCGTGCATCCTGTGTCGTATCGCGTTTCGTAGTACCCCTGCCGGTCCGGCTTGGTATCGCCGGACGTCCAATCCAACTGAGACATCCACGTCTCCTCTTTCTGAAGCTTGTAGTCCCGCCACCGGGCGAACGACGCTTGATCGTATAGCGTCCCCGTGTGCCTGTGCTGCCACCTTGCGCCCGCTTTGCAATTCTTGATAGAGGGGAATCCCTGACATTCTGTTAGGCGTCGATTGCTAAACCTGGAAAAGCGGGGCTAGGATGTAGCAAAATATTCTTACAAACACGGGAGCGGGGGGTCTTCGCTTGCACGGACTATTGGGCGAACCGCCATGCCGAAACTGGCCCTGATGCGTTATCCAAAAGATCGGCTGGCTGCGCTGGCGGGCGCGAGCGCGCTGCGCGCCATACGCGAGGGCCTGCTCTGGACCCTGCCGTGCCTGCTGGTCACGGCGCTGTTCCTGGTGCTGTCCGTCGTCGCCCGGCAACTGGGCCTGCCAGCCGCCGTCGTGGAACTGCTGACCGCCGTCCACGACAAGCTGACGAACCTCATGCCTATCCTGGCCGGCACATCCATCGGCTACATGCTGTCGTTCCGCCATCGGGTGCCGCATCTGCCCACCGCGTTCCTGTGCCTGTCCTACGTGATGATCGCCGACGGCCTGATGGCGCCCTACCCCCAGGCCGCCGCCACCCTGGTTCTGTTCATCGCCATCGTTTCGCCCTTGTTGACCGTGCCATTGATGGCGTGGCTGCACCGCCGCCGCTGGACCCAGCTGGCGCCCGACGGCGTTATCAGCGAAAACGTCCGCGACACGCTGAACATGGTCGTGCCGGGCCTGCTGACGGCCACCCTGGTCGTGCTGGCGTTGTCCGCCGCGCTGCAGATTCCCCCCGTGGCGCAATTCAACATCCCCTTGAGCCTGGCCTCGCTGGACAGCCCCTTCACCTCGGGCGCGCTGGTCGCCGGCCTGAATTCCCTGCTGTGGTTCTTCGGCATACACGGCTACCACGCGCTGGCTCCCCTGATGAGCGTCATGGACCAGGCGGTCATGCTGAATGCCGCCACCCAGTCCGCCGGCTACGAAGGCATGTATGCCTTGAACAGCACCCTTCTGGGCGCTTTCGTCTTCATCGGCGGATCGGGCGCGACGCTGTCGCTGGCGGTGGCCATGCTGGTGTTTGCGCGCGGCGAATCGCTGCGCCTGCTGGCGCTGGCCAGCCTGCCAGTGGCGCTGCTGAACGTGAATGAAATCCTGCTGTTCGGGCTGCCCCTGATCCTGAATCCGCGCCTGCTGGCGCCGTTCATCCTGGCGCCGGTGACCAACGCCATCCTCGCTTTGGCCGTCGTGCAGCTGGGCTGGCTGCCTTCCGCGACGACGACCCTGCCGCTGACCTCACCGGTGCTGTTCAACGCCTACATCGCGGCCGGCGGCAGCCTGGGCGGCGTGGCGCTGCAGCTGGTGCTGGTGGCGCTGGGCGCGTGTTTGTACGCGCCCTTTGTCGTCGCGCTGGAGCGACAGCGCCAGGAAAGCGCCACCGTCTACTTCAAATCGCTGGACACGACCTTCACCCGGTTGCAAGAAGAATCGCTGCTGTACGCGCACGATCCCGTGGTGCAGACCTACGCCGACCGCGCGCGCCGCAACGCCGAAAACACCCGCATCCGCGCCATCAGCCAATACGACTTCCATCTGGAGTTCCAGCCGCAGGTGTCATTGCGCAGTGGCCTGTGCACGGGCTGCGAAGCGCTGCTGCGCGCCACCGGCCCCGACGGCGCGCGGCAAACGCCGGTGGAATTCCTGCGCTGGCTGGCGCAGGCCGACCTGATGCGGGAGGTGGACCTGTGGGTGGCCAGGCAGGCCGTGCAGCAATGCCTGCAATGGCGCAAGCGCGACTTCGCCTTGCCGATGACCATCAACGTCACGGCCGGCACGCTGACGTCCGGCGACTACCTGGAGAAACTGATCAAGGTGCTGGCGCAGGCTGGCGGCCAGGTCTCGGTCGAGCTGACCGAGGACGCGCTGGTGGAGGACACGCAGGCGCTGCACACCGCCTTCGACCGCCTGCACGCAATAGGCGCCCGTATCTACATCGATGATTTCGGCACCGGCTATTCCGCCCTGAGCTATCTGCACCAGTTCGAAATCGACGCGGTCAAGATCGACCGCAGCTTCGTCGTGGCGCAAGACAGCGCCCGCGGCGCGCTGGTCCTGAACGGCCTGCTGCGCTTTTGCGAAGCGCTGAACCTGCAGATCGTGGTGGAAGGCGTGGAAACGGACCAGCAGCTGATGGCGCTGGAATCCCCCGCCGAGATCGTCGTGCAGGGGTGGTACTACAGCAAGGCATTGTCGGGCGACAGCCTCATGGACTACGCGCGGCAGCGTCAGGCTGCACCGCCGCTGCGGGCGCAGCCTGCGCCCGCGGCGCCTACTTGATGCCGATGAACGGCAGGGCCGCGTTCGGCACCTGCGTGGTCGGCAGCACGCCGTCCCACTTCTCCACCGCGTTCAAGCTCACAAGATTGGTGTTGGCGGCCAGGGCCTCGGCCTTGGCGCGGATCGCGGCCGCTTCGGCGTCGCCGCGCATGCGGATGCCGTCGGCCTCGGCCGTGAACTGCTGGCGGCGCGCGTCGGCTTCCGCCTTGGCCTTCACCACCTGGATTTCGGCGTTGATCATCGCCGTTTCCTTCTGCTGGCGGGTCGTCTCGATCTGCACCTGCGCCAGCATGCGCTGTTCGATCGAATGCTCATAGGCCTGCGAGAAGCCGACTTCCTCGATCTGCACGCCCACCACCTGCACCGGCGCGCCTTCCATCGTCTTGAGCACGGCAGTGTTCACGTCCTGGCCCAGCTTCTGGCGTTCCTGGATGGCGCGCACGGCGGTGTACTGGCCGAACACGTTCTTCACCGAATCCGGCGTCTTGCGCTCCAGCACGCGCATCTGCAGATTGCTGATGGTGCCGTACTCCGAGTACAGCTCGGCCACGTGCTCGGGCGGCACGCGATAGGTCACCGACACGCGTAGCGTGGCCGGCTGTTGGTCATAGCTGTAGGCTTCCAGCTTTTCAAACACGAACGTGTGGTCGCGCACCGACACCGTCATCACGTTGTCGATGAACGGCGTCTTGAAGTCCAGGCCCGGCTCCGACACGCGCACCAGCTTGCCGTTGCGCAGCACCACGCCGCGCTCGCCCTGATCGACCTGGAACCAGGAATCGAAAGCCAGGAACAGGATCAGCAAAAACAACACCGCCGTGATCAACGCGATCTTGAAACTACGCGGCTTTACGGCACCAATCGTCTTGACCATCTGGATATCTGTCGGCTTCACTTCGAATCCCTTTCTGATTTTGAACGTTTACGGTCCGAGAGCACGGCGGCGATGCCGCGCGCCAGCAAATAAGCGACCACGGCCGCCCCAACCAAGATCAGGAAATACCTCATCGTGCGTTCCCCCCCGGAAAATAAGCAGGGGATTCTATCGCGAGTGGAACATCAAACGAATTGTGGCGATTGTTGCGATGGCGACGACAGCAGACAGTGGCGCGAGTCCAACGACAGCGCTACGCTAGGCACCTCTACACTGCAGGAGCCGCAACCATGCACCGCACACCCTCAATGATCATTGCCATCCTTGCCTGTGCCGCCGCGCTCGGCGCGCCAGCCCAGGCCGCGCCGCCCGAGGGCAAAGGCAAGCCGGATCACGCGGGCCAAGGCAATGGCAACGGTAACGGCAATGGCAATGGCAAGAACAAGGGCCAGCAGAGCCAGGACGGCGGGGTCAGCGTCACACTCAGCACCGCGGGCATCACCGTTTCCACCGCGCGCGGCTATGCCGTGCAGGCCGGGGCGACGGGCTATGGCTCGCTGCCGCCGGGCATACGCAAGAACCTGGCGCGCGGCAAGCCCCTGCCTCCGGGCATCGCCAAGAAGATGGTGCCCGGCCCCATGCTGGCGCGCCTGCCCGTGCACCCGAGCTACGAATGGCGCGTCGCGGGCAGCGACCTGATCCTCGTGGCCATCGCCACCGCCGTCGTCGCGGACGTCCTCACGGGCGTGTTCAACTAGGCGCCGCGCGTCATGGACGCCGCCACGCGGCGTCCATAGTTCCTAGCATCAGGCCGCACACTGTTACGTCCCTGCCGCGGATCTATCTGCTACCGTTGAATCGCCTCGCGCCGCGGCCCTGGCCCGGCGCCCACGACGGAGACCGCGCATGCCACGTCCTTCCGAGTCCGCGCCGCTGATCGGCGTGATCCCCCCCTACATGCTCGATCGCCTGGCGCAACACGCCGACGCGCGGGTCAGCATGCCCGCGGTCAAGACGCTGATCATCGACCAGCAGCAGCGCAGCCTGCGCGAGATGGCGGTGCAGCCGCCGCGCGCCAAGCCAGCCCGCCCCAAGAAGGCGGCGCCCGCCGGCACACCCCAGCGCGCCGTGCACGACGCCGCCAACACCACCACGCTGCCTGGCAAGCTGGTGCGCGCCGAAGGCGCCCCCGCCAGCGGCGACGTGGCAGTGGACGAAGCCTATGAACATCTGGGCTCGACCTACAAGCTGTTCTGGGATGTCTACAAGCGCCACTCCATCGACGGCCTGGGCCTGCCGCTGGTGGGCACCGTGCATTACGGCGAAGACTACGACAACGCCTTCTGGAACGGCGCGCAGATGGTGTTCGGCGATGGCGACGGCAAAGTGTTCAACCGCTTCACGGTGGCGGTGGACATCATCGGCCACGAGCTCACGCATGGCGTGATCGACGCCGAGGCCGCCCTGCTCTACCAGGGCCAGTCCGGCGCCCTGAACGAATCCCTGTGCGACGTCTTCGGCGCGCTGGTCAAGCAGCACACACTGGGCCAGGACGCGCGCGACGCCGATTGGCTGGTGGGCGCCGGGCTGTTCAAGCCCAGGATCCGCGCTCGCGCGCTGCGCTCCATGGCGGAGCCCGGCAGCGCCTACGACGATCCCCTGCTGGGCAAGGATCCGCAGCCCGCGCACATGCGCGACTATGTGGACACGCCAAACGACAACGGCGGCGTGCACATCAATTCCGGCATTCCCAACCGCGCCTTCTATCTGGCGGCCACAGCGCTGGAAGGCCCCGCGTGGGCCGGCGCGGGCCGCGTCTGGTACGACGCGCTGTGCGACAAGCGCCTGCGCCACGACGCCGACTTCGTGCAGTTCGCGAAACTGACACTGGCCGTCGCGGCGGAACGCCATGAGGCCGCCGTGCGCGACGCCGTCGCCCGGGCGTGGGCCGGCGTGGGAGTCCAGACATGATCGAGCTGCCGTCCCTGGACCTTGCCATGCTGGTGCGCCTGACCCGCGAAGGCGGGCTGGCCTATGTGCCCGCATTGGCGCAGCCTCGCAGCATCGACCTCGTCACCTGCCCGCCGGACCTGCGGCAGGAGGTCTGCGACGCCCTGCAACGCGCCGCGCCGGTGGCCGTTCCGCGCTGCGCACCGGCGGGCGGCGACCAGCGCTACTTCCACGTCGAGGTCGTGTACGAAGGCGACGGCGTCGCGGACATCAGCTTCGACGTGCCGGAGACCGACGCGCCCGAGCCGCTGGTGCGCTTGTGGAAAAGCCGGGCCGGACAGCCTTGAGCGCGGCGTCCCGGTATTGCCCGATCTGGATGGCGCGGCCCGCGTAAAGACCGGTAGCCGCCATCGCCAGGCACAAGACCGCGCACAGGGCCAGCGCCAGGCTCCAGTCTCCCTGCGTGTCATGCAGCGTGCCCGCCAGCGCAGGGCCGCTTGCCGCGAACAGATAGCCCACGCATTGCGCCATGCCCGACAGCGCCGCCGCCTGCTGCGCATGGCTGGCGCGCAGGCCCACGAATGCCAGGCCGAGGATGATGCCGCCGCCCGTGCCCAGGCCCATCAGGACGATCCACAGCGTCGCCCAGCCAGGCGCGACGATCAGGCCGGCAAACGCGACAAACGAGGCCGCGGCCGAGCAGAACGCCGCGCCGCGCTGGTCCTTCAGGCGCCGCACCACCGGAGGCAGGAACAGGGCCGGGACGGCCGACATGAGCTGCAGCAGGCCATGCAGCGCGCCGGCGCGTTCCGCCGTGTAGCCGGCATCGCGCAAAATGGCCGGCAGCCAGCTTACGCCCACATAGAACACGAAGGAATTGATGCCCAGGAACAGCGTCACCTGCCAGGCCAGCGCAGAACGCCACAAGCGGGGGCCGTGCGGCGCATGCGCCGTGGATGCCGCAGGCGCGGTGTGGTTGGCCAGTTGCGGCAGCCATAGCAAGGCGCTGAGCACGGGCACCACCAGCAGGCAGCCCGAGGAAAAGCGCCAGGTCGCGTCGGACAGGCCGGCCAGCGGGATGGCGATGGCGGACGCCAGCCCCGCGGCCAGGCTCATGGTCAGCACGTAGGCCGAGGTCAGGCCCGCGACCTGCTGCGGGAAATCGCGCTTCAAGAGGCTAGGCAACAGCACGTTGCCGATGGCGATGCCGGCGCCGATGACCACGGTGCCCAGGAACAGGCTCCAGGCCGGCCCCAGCGTGCGCACGACGATGCCCGCCGCGACCAGCAGCATGGCGGCAAACAAGCTGCGCTCCAGCCCGTGGCGGCGCGCCAGGCCCGCGGCGAACAGCGACACCACGGCAAAGGCCAGCAGGGGCAAGGTGATCAGCATGCCCGCGGCGGTGGCGCTCAGCCCCAGCTGCTCGCGGATCATCCCGGTCAGCGGCGGCACGCCGGTAATGGGCGCGCGCAGCGCCATGGACATGCAAAGAATGCCGGCGATCAGCAACACGGGATGGCCGGCGGGACGTTTGGAAGTAAGGGGATGCGAATTCATGCCATCAGCTTAAGCATCGCCGCCTTCGCCGAATTTCGACATAATGACAAATTATCCCTAAATTCAGTCAAGGTGATATTCAATGCACCGCCTGGACGATCCCGCCCCGTTCTTCAACCCCGATATCGACTCGCAATGGACCTATGCCATGCGCGTGCACGCGGACGAGAACGATCAGGAATCCCCGCCGCACCGGCACGCAATGGGACAGCTGGTGCTGTCCTTGCAGGGCGGGGTGACCTGCTCCGTGCCGCAAGGCCTGTGGATGGTGCCGCCGCAATGCGGCGTCTGGATTCCTGGCGGCGTGCCGCACAGCAACCGCGTCACGCAGAACGGCCGGGTGTGTTTCCTGTTCGTACCGCCAGACGCCGCGGGCCTGCCTGGACAGTGCTGCACGTTGGCGATCTCGCCGCTGGTGCGCGAACTGGTCGCTTATCTGGCCGACCTGGCTCCGCAGGACACCGCCACGCCTTCCAACCGGAAGCTGGCTGAAGTGCTGGTCGAGCAGTTGGCGCGCATGCCGGCCGAACAACTGCACCTGCCCATTTCGGAACACCCGCGCCTGCGTGAAATCGCCGATGCCCTGCACGCCGATCCCGCCGACCGCAGCACGGTGGCGCAATGGGGCAGGCGCGTTGCCATGAGCGAACGCACGCTGGCGCGCCTGGTGCAGCAGGAGCTCGGCATGAGCTTCGGCCGCTGGCGCCAGCAGATGCACATCATCCAGGCCTTGCAGCGCCTGTCCGCGGGCATCTCGGTGCAGCGCACGGCGGAAGACCTGGGCTACGAGTCCGTCAGCGCCTTCATCACCATGTTCCGCAAGACGCTGGGCAAGACGCCTGCCCGCTACTTCGCGGACAAGGCCGACGGTATCAATTGACGGCGGGCGGATAGTCCAGTTCGCCCGATTTCATCTGGCCGCGCAGGCGCGCCTCGCGCAGTTCCGCGACCGTCTGGTCCCGGGTCTTGTCCGATTGCGACGGCAGCGCGGGCGGATAATCCTGTTCGCCATACGTGACCAGGCCGGCCGCGCGCGCGGCGTCGAGTTCTTCGCGCACCTGCTGGCGGGTCTTGGTGCTGACATGAGGCAGATCCACCGGGTATTGCTGTTCGCCATAAGTCACCAGGCCGGCGGCCTTGGCTTCCATCAGTTCTGCGCGCACCTGTTCACGGGTCTTGCCTTCGGCATGCGCGGCGGCGCCGACGAGCGCCATGCTCAGCGCCAGGACGGAGAGTCGAAATGTATTCATGAAATCCTCTGCGGTTAACGAGTGCTGCAATATTCGTTCGCCTGCCCGCCGGGATAAATCCCGCGCGGCGCAATCGAAGGTTGCCCGCCGCGCAAGCCTCGCCGCACACCCGCGCAGCACCCCGCGCACCCTTGCGTCGGGCGCAAGGGTGGGTTGATCCAGGGATGGTTTTTCCGCCCCCCGCATCTACCTAGACTGAATAGCTCCTGTTATCCAAGGACGCTATTCCATGTTGTCTTCCTCATCTCCGGGCAGGGGCGGCCCACGATCATGACGGCCGCCGCTCCCCCCACCCCGCCCGCTGCTGCGGCCTTCGGCTGGCGCATCCTGACCGGATTGCTCGGCGTGCTGCTGGCAGTGATCCTCGCCGGGCTCAACGAAAACGTGACCAAGATGGCGCTGCCCGACATCCGCGGCGCGCTGGGCATCAGCTACGACCAGGGCACCTGGTTCGTCGCCGTCTACGCGGCGGCGTCGGTATGCGCCATGGCGTTCGCGCCCTGGTGCTCGGTCACGTTTTCATTGCGCCGCTTCACGGTCACGGCGCTGGCCGCCTTCGCGCTGTTCGGCGCGCTCTGCCCGTTTGCGCCCAACCTGCCCGTGCTGCTGTTCCTGCGCACGCTGCAAGGCCTCGCGGGCGGCGCGCTGCCGCCCATGCTCATGACGGTGGCGCTGCGCTTCCTGCCGCCAGGCATCAAGCTCTACGGCTTGGGCGGCTACGCCCTCACGGCCACCTTCGCGCCCAGCCTGGGCATACCGCTGGCGGCCTTCTGCACCGAGGTGCTGGGTTGGCGCTGGGCCTTCTGGCTGATCGTCGCTCCCGCGGCGCTCGCCGCATGGGCCGTCTGGCGCGGACTGCCCCAGGATCCGCTCAAGCTCGAGCGCTTGCGCCTGTTCGACTGGCGCGGCCTGCTGCTGGGCGCCCCGGCGCTGTCCATGCTGGTCATCGGCCTGTTGCAGGGCGACCGGCTGGACTGGCTCAACTCGCCGCTGATCTCCGTGCTGCTGGGCGGCGGCGGCGTGCTGATGGTGCTGTTCATGGTCAACGAATGGTCGCATCCCCTGCCGTTCTTCAAGATCCAGCTCCTGCGCCACCGCAATCTCAGCCATGCCTTGCTGACGCTGGGCGGCGTGCTGATCGTGCTGCTGGGCGTGATCTTGATTCCCTCGTCGTTCCTAGCGCAATTGCGCGGCTACCGGCCGCTGGAAACGGCGCCGGTGCTGCTCACCATGGGCCTGCCGCAGCTGATCGCGCTGCCGCTGGTCGCGGCGCTGTGCAACCTGCGCCAGGTGGATTGCCGCTGGGTGCTGGCCTCGGGCCTCGGGCTGCTGGCCGTGTCCTGCCTGCTGGGGTCGCAACTGACGCCCGTCTGGTCGCGCGAGCAGTTCTATCTGCTCGAAGCCGTGCAGATCTTCGCCCAGCCCATGGCCGTGATCCCGCTGCTGATGCTGGCCACGGGCGGCCTGGCGCCGCAGGACGGCCCCTGGGCCTCATCGTGGTTCAACACCATCAAGGGTTTTGCCGCGGTGGCCGCCACCGGCCTGCTGGACGCGCTGACCACCTCGCGCCGCAATTACCACTCCGGCATGCTGGCCGACCAGCTGGGCAACTTTCCGCTGAGCACGGCCGGCGAAAACGCTGCGGCGCTGTCCCGCCGCATCCAGGAGCAGGCCGCCGTGCTGACCTCCGCCGACCTCTATCTGTGCATGGCCGGCGTGGCCGTGCTCCTCATCCTGCTCATCCCCTTCGTCGCGACCCGGATCTACCCTCCGCGCGCCGCGGCCTGAAATCGAGTCCATATCATGCCATTCCCTCTTTTGACTTCTCCCCTTCCCCGCGCCGGCGCCCTCGGCGCCCTGGTCCTCCTGGCCTATGCGGGCTGGTCATGGTCCGCCACCGGCGCCGCTGAATCCACCGACGACGCCACCGTCGTCGCCGATCACACCATCGTCGCGCCGCAGGTGTCCGGCTTCATCGACGCCGTGCTGGTCGAAGACAACCAGGCCGTCAAGCAGGGCCAACTGCTTGCCCGCATCGACGACCGCGACCATCAGGCCGCGCTGGCTGCCGCAAGCGCCGAGCTCGCGGTGGCGGCGGCGCGCCTCTCGGACGCGGCCGCCACCCTGGAACGCCAGCAGGCCGTGATCGAGCAGGCCGTCGCCGTCACGCGCGCCGACCTGGCGGACATCCGCTATGCCGAAAGCGAGGCCCAACGCCACCGCAGGCTGGCCAGCGAGGGCGCGGGCACCCAGCAAGCCTATGAACAGGCGCGCAGCCGGCTGGACATGGCGCAGGCTCGGCAAGCCGAACACACAGCTACCTTGCAAGCCGCTCGCAAGCAGCGCGACGTGCTGGAAGCCAACCGCGAGGCGGCACAGGCCGGGCTGCTGCGCGCGCAGGCCCTGAAGGACCGCGCGGAACTCAATCTGTCGCATACCCAGGTCGTCTCCCCTATCGATGGCATCGTCGGCCGGCGCTCGCTGCGCGTGGGCGCCTACGTCAGCCCGGGCACGCCCATCCTCGCAGTGGTGCCGCTGCAGCAAGCCTATGTGGTGGCCAACTTCCGCGAAAAGCAGTTGACCCGCATGCGTCCGGGCCAGCTCGCGACCATCACGGTCGACGCCTATCCGGACACGCCGCTGCGCGGCCGCGTCCAGAGCATCGCGCCAGCCACGGGCCTGAGCTTTTCACCGGTAGTCCCCAGCAATGCCACCGGTAACTTCACCAAGGTCGCGCAGCGCCTGCCCGTCAAGATCGTGCTGGATGCGCCGGCCGAAGGCGCGCCGCCGCTGCGCGCCGGCATGTCCGTCGAAGCCGTGGTCGATACCGGCGCCGCGGCAGAGGAGTCCACGCAATGATCCCGCGCCGCTTGATCAATGCCATGCTGGCCTGCACACTTTCCGCCTTGGCAGGCTGCGCCGTGGGCCCCGACTTTCAGGCTCCCCAGGCGCAATTGCCCGCGCAGTGGCGAATACCCGACGCTTCCGCCGCGGACAGCGTCCCCGTGCCGCAAGATGTGAACACGTCCTGGTGGGACAGCTTCGGCGATCCCACCCTGAGCGCCTTGATCGCCGAAGCGACCGAGGCCAACCTGGACATACGTATCGCCCACGAACGCCTGCTGCAAAGCCGCGCGGCCTTGCGCGTGACCGAAGCCGACGGCCTGCCCGCCGTCGGTGCGGGCGCAAGCTACAAGCGCGGCCAGAACAGCGAGGTCGGCCTGGCCGACCCGTCGGGCCACGGCGGCAAGTCCTCATTCAACCTGTGGCAGGCCGGCGTGGACGCCAGCTGGGAACTGGACCTGTGGGGCCGCGTGCGGCGCGAAGTCGAACAGGCCGGCGCCCAATCCCAGGCGGCGCTGGAGGCGCAGCGCGGCGTGGTCCTGGCCATCCGCGCCGAAACGGCGCGCAACTACATCCTGCTGCGCGGCACGCAGAACCAGCTGGACGTGCTGCGCCAAACGCTCGCCAATGCCGAACGCAACCTGGCGCTGACCCGCCTGCGCCAGCGCGAAGGCGTCGCCACCGAACTGGACGTTTCACAAGCCGATGCGCAGGCAGCCTCCATCGAAGCCGGCGTGCCGCCGCTCGTGCTGCGCATCGAACAGCTGATGAATGCGCTGGCGCTGCTGCTGGAGCAACCGCCCGGCGCGCTGCAACCGCGCCTGGCGGCGGTGGGCCCGATACCGGGCGGTCCCCTGCAAGTCCCCGTCGGGCTGCCGAGCGAACTGGCCGAACGCAGGCCCGACATCCGCCGCGCCCAGGCCAATCTGCATGCGGCCGTCGCAGCCATCGGCGTGGCCGAGGGCGATTTCTATCCGCGCATCACGCTATCGGGCAACCTCGGCCTGCAAGCCCTGCAGTTGCGAGACCTGGACTCCGACAATGCCGGCGTCTTCGGCGCCGGCCCCGCGTTGCAGATTCCCATTTTCCAGGGCGGCCGGCTGCGAGGCCGGCTGCGGCTGCGCGAATCGCAAGCTCAGGAAGCCGCGCTGCTATACCAGAAGACCGTGTTGAATGCCTGGCATGAAGTCGACAACGCCATGACCGCCTACCAGGCGCAGCAACTGACCCGGGTGAGTCTGGAGCGCGCCTCCGAGAGCGCCCGCCAGGCGTTGCTCAACGCGCAACGCCAATATGCCGCGGGCGCGTCGGACTTCGTGAACGTGCTCAGCGCGCAGAACGCGGTGCTGGCCAGCGACCAGGCCCGCGTGTCGACCCAGGCCGCGGTGTCGCTGGTGCTGGTGGATCTGTACCGCTCGCTGGGCGGCGGCTGGGAACCGCCCGCTGCGGGTCTCAGCCCTGCTTCGGCCCCGCGATGATGAACAGCCGCGGGAACGGCAGCAGCACCGTGCCGTCGGCCAGCGCCGGATAGGCCTCTTCGATCAGCGATTGGTAGCGGGCCAGGAAACTGGCCTGCCCGGCAGCGTCCAACCGGTCCAGGTAGGGCCGCAGCGCCGTGCCCTTGAACCACTCCACGACCGCCGCCGCGCCTGCCAGCGGGTGATGGTAGGTCGTTCGCCACACGTCCAGCAGGCCGCAATGCGGCTTGAGCAGTTCGTAGTACCAGCCCGCGCTGTGCCGCGGCGGATGCTTGAATCCGCCGATGGCGGCGGCCCAGGGCGCTTCGCCTGCCACCTGGCGCGCCAGGCGGTGGGCCGGCTCTTCCAGGTTATCCGGCGTCTGCACCGCCAGGCTGCCGCCCGGAGCCAGCTTGCCGACCAGGCGCGGATACAGCGTCGCGTGGTCCGGCACCCATTGCAGCGCGGCGTTCGCCAGGATCACGTCGTAGGTCTCGGGCGGATTCCACGTGGCGATGTCGGCCAGTTCAAATTGCAGCCCCGGCAGGCGCTTTCGCGCCGACTGCAGCATGTCCTCCGAGCTGTCCATGCCGCTGATTTCGGCGCCGGGGTAGCGGCTGGCGAGCACTTCGGTGGAGTTGCCGGGGCCGCAGCCCAGGTCCACGGCGCGCTTCACGTCCTGGTTGGGCAAGGCGGCGACCAGGTCCCGCACCGGACGGGTGCGTTCGTTTTCAAAGGCGGAATACTGTTTGGCGGACCAGCTGGTCATGACGGCTCCTTGCGGCTTTTGGACTGTCCAGCACTCTACGCCCGCCGCACAGGCGCGACAAATCCCAAAAAATGCGCCCGCCATATCCGTTGGATATGGCGGGCGCTTTGCCTCTGGTCGCGGGATTATTCAGCCGCGAGTTCCTGCTTGGAGGCGTCCGAGCGGGTTTTCCACAGCGAGAACAACACGCCGCCAGCAATCAGGCCGAAGGTCACCGACAGGGACAAGGCAGCCGGCACCTTGCCGATGAAACCGACCAGGAAGATCTTGCCGCCAATGAAGACCAGGACCAGAGCCAGGGCGTACTTCAGGTAATGGAAGCGGTGGATCATCGCAGCCAGCGCAAAGTACAGCGCACGCAGGCCCAGGATGGCGAAGATGTTGCTGGTGTAGACGATGAACGGGTCAGTGGTGATGGCGAAGATCGCCGGCACGGAGTCCACCGCGAACAACAGGTCCACAAACTCGATCAACACCAGCGCCAGCAACAGCGGCGTAGCCCAACGCACCTTCTTCGACGTGGCGGGATCGGTCTCCATCACCCAGAACGCGTTGCCGCGCAGCCCTTCCGTGACGCGCATGCGGCGCTTCAGGAACTTCAGGATCGGATTGGACGCGATATCCGGCGTCTGGTCCGCAATCATCCACATCTTGATGCCGGTGAACACCAGGAAGGCGCCGAACAGATACAGCAGCCAGCCAAAGTTGCTGACCAGCGCCGCGCCCAGGCCTATCATGATGGCGCGCAGCACGATCACGCCGAGGATGCCCCAGAACAGCACGCGGTGCTGGTACTGGCGCGGAATCGCGAAGAAACTGAAGATCAGCGCGATCACGAAGACGTTGTCCATCGACAGCGACTTCTCGATCATGAAGCCCGTGTAGTAGGCCATGCCGCTGGCGGAACCCATCTGCCACCAGACCCAGGCGCCGAACAGCAGCGCCGCGGTGATGTAGCCAGCCGAAAGCAACAGGCTCTCGCGCACGCCGATCTCACGGTCTTCCTTGTGCAGCACGCCCAGGTCAAAGGCCAGCAAGGCGACCACGATGCCGATGAATAGCAGCCAGCTCCAGGCCGGGGTGCCGAAGAAATCGGCAGAGAGTAAGGTGAGCAAGGTGTCCATGATGTTCCCGCTTGTGTTCGAAGGGGCTCATGATCCGGATCCGGGGCCGATGGAGAAATCAGCCTGAAAGTGAGTTAAGGTTCGAAAAAACCGAAGTGATTCCTGCCATGCTCAATTATCGACACCTGTATTACTTCTGGATGGTTGCCAAGGAAGGCGGCTTTTCCCGCGCCGCCGAAAGGCTGGACATGGCCATCCAGACCATCAGCGCGCAAGTGCGCGAACTGGAAAAAAACCTGGGCCACCAGCTGCTCAAGCCGGCCGGGCGCGGCGTGGCGCTGACCGACGCGGGCGAGGCCGCCTTCGCCCGCGCCGAAGAGATCTTCCAGATCGGCCAGATGCTGCCCCAGGACGTCCGCGCCGCCGCCACCAAGCCCGTCATACGGCTGTCGGTGGGCCTGTCGGACGGCATTTCCAAGCTGGCCGCACAGGCCCTGCTGGGCCCGGTGCTGCACACGCCGGACCTGCGCCTGACCTGCCACGAAGGCGAGGTCGAGGAACTGCTGGGCGAACTTGCCCAGCATCACCTGGACCTGGTGCTGGCCGGCCAGGGCGCGCCCGCCAACCCCAACCTGCGCCTCACCAGCGACCGCCTGGTCTCGTCGCCAGTGGACTGGTACGGTCCCGCCAAGCTGGTGCGCAAGGCCGACACCCTGGACTTTCCACGCTGCCTGGAACGCCTGCCGGTGCTGCTGCCCACCGGCCATTCCGTGCTGCGCCAGACGCTGGACCGCTGGTTTTCCGAACAAGGCATCTATCCCAACGTGGTCGGCGAATTCGAGGACAGCGCCCTGATGTCGGTATTCGCCGCCCGCGGCCTGGGCGTGTTTCCGCTCAGCCGCCTGGGCGGCGGCGATATCGGCGTGCTGCGGGGCTTGCGTCCCCTGGCCCGCTGCGACGACGTGCACGAGGAAATCCACGCCATCCGCAATCGCCGGGGGCAGCACCATCCGCTGGTCCAGATCGTGCTCGCCAAGGCAAAAACTTCGGTTTTTTCTTAATGTTTGTCACAACCACGCTGGTTTTTCAGAAATAGAATCCGCCTTATCGTGGACCCTCTTTTGAAACATCGGAGTACCACCTCAATGAAAAAGATCATCTGGCTCGCCTTCGCCGTGCTTGCAGCACTCTGGACCGGGCTGGTTGCGCTGACGCTGCAGCTGACCAACTGGGTCCTGTCGACCATCGCCACGACCCAGGTTCCCGGCACGGCGCTGGATACCTCGCAATGGGTTCCGCCCGCCTGGGCGGCGGCCTGGGTCGACCCCGCCTGGCTGCAGACGCTGCAGGGCGGCCTGGTCTGGGCCGCACAGGGCTTGAACCAGATGCTGCCCTTCGCCGGCAGCCTCGGCACGCTGATCTCCGTACTGGCCTGGATCTTCTGGGGCTTCATCATCGTCGGCCTGCTGGTACTGGCGCTGATCCTCCACTGGCTGGCCGGCAAGCGCGAGCAAGCCGCGGCGCCCGGCCGCCAAGTGGTGTAATAGGGCAGGCAACGCGGCAACCCGGCGCGCTGCCCCTTACAAGAGGAGCGTGCCGTGCCCACCGTTCATTCCCCTGCCCCGAAGCTGTTGCTGGCGGCCCTGCTGGCCATGGCCGCCACGGCGGCGCAGGCGCACCCCGTGCGCTCCGCCTACGGCGTCGAGGTCTGCACGGTCACGGGCACTTCCGGGGAATACAGCGTGCGCGTGCGCAACACCGGCACGGCGCCCCTGGCCCGCGCCGAAGTCAACGGCGTCAGCCTGGATTCCAGCGGCCACGCGGCCGGTCCTCTCACCGTCAATCTGACCGACATCCCTGCCGGCAAGTACAAGACTGCCGTGCTGGGACGTCCCGGCAATGGCGCCGCGCTGGTCAGCATCGCCACTTATGTCACCGCCAATGGCGCGGAAACCCACCAGCAGGATCTGTTCGCCGGCAAGGTGGCGCACGTTTCGCCGGGCTCAGCCCTGCAATACACCCTGGCTCCGCTGGCCGTACGCGGCTGGACAGTGGCCTATGGCACCAAACAGGATCCCAAGCTGGAAGCCGGGAGCGCCGTGCTGCTGATCTACCCCGTCACCCTGGGCAAGAAGCGCGACGCGACGCGCCCGGATGCCGGCCGCACGCCGGCCGATGTGGTGCCGCTGGCGCCCTGCGGCGCGGCCGCCGGAGCAAAGAAATCCTGAACGCGTTCAGGTGCCGCTGAGCAGGTCGCGCTCGTTCAAGAGCGCATAGACGATCTCGGGCCGGTTATCGAAACCGCGGCGGATGGCGGCGGGAATCGCCGTGCGCGTCTTGCGGCACAACCCCAGCTGGTCCTCCAGCTGGATCGCAATGCCGCGCGAGGTGCGCACCTCGTTCTCGCTGGGCGTGATGTGGATCACGATGCCCAATTGCGCATGGATGCGTCCCTGCATGGCGCGCAGGTCCTCCAGGCTGGAGATGTTCTCCAACCGCGCCACAAGGCGCTTTTCCTCTTCCTTGGTCAGCCGCAACACGCGGACGTCGGCAGACGGATCGGCCAGCAGCCGGTCACGGTCACACATACAGGCGCCCGGCGGACATTCTTGGCGGATGGGAAACGGAAAATTCATGGCGGGCGGAGCGCGTCGCGGCAATCTTGCGTATCTTGGAATTCTACCCAGGATCCTGCGCCGCCCGCCGGGCGGCGAGTCCTGGTTTCCCCGCAAGCCGCTGCGGCATAATGCCTCACCGAGTTCACGGCGCGGAGGGCGCCCGCATGAAAGGATTCCTGTCGCTGGCGGCACTGGCCGCGCTCTTCATGCCCGGCCAGGATGCCGCCGCGCGCGACTACTCGTACGCTGTCCGGCCCGGCCTGCCTGCCGTGGTGACCATTACCGAGCTGCCGCAACAGCGCCTGAGCGTACGCGTGGGGGACGGGTCCGCTCAGCAAATCGCGGACATCTCCGGCGACGAGGAGGTGGACCAGTTCCAGGACGTGGACGTCGACCATGACGGCTACCTCGACTTCGTCATCGGGCAGACTGGCGGCAGTACGCAAGCGATTTCGCGCATCTTCCTGTACCGCCCCCAGGACGGGCGCTACCAAGAGATCCCGTATCCCGATGCAGTGGCCAGCCCATGCCGCGGCTTCGTCAATCCCGAATTCGACGCGGCCAAGCCCATTATTTCCGTGGCGTGCCGCTACAGCGCCGACACCTATGGCTTCGAGCAGTACCGGGTGTGCCCGGACGGCTCGGCGCGGATCATTTCCTGGACCCGGCGCGTAGGCGAATCGGAGCGCAAGATTCCGCATCCCGGCGCCAAGGGCGCCACATGCGCCGCGCGGACTGGCCGCTAAGGCGCCAATCCCCCCGAAATTCCCCCTCTGCGCAATGGCGCCGCAAACGCCGCGGCCGCTATAGTTGCGCTTCCGCCCACCAGGCTCTACGTCCGAGGACACCCCCGCCGTGCTGATTTTCCACAACCCTGTCCACGAAAAACACGCTGGCCGACAGGAAATGTTCCGCGGCAAGCTGGTGCCCTGTCACGAAACCCCGGCGCGCCTGGAGTACGTGCTGCAAGCGCTGAACCAGCGCGGCATCGGCGCATTGCGCACGCCATCGGCGGCGGACCTGGGCTTGGTCAAGCGCGTGCACGCCCCGCGCTACGTGGACTTCCTGGAAACGGCCTGGCGCGACTGGGTGGCGCTGGATCCGGCCAATGCCGGCCTCGACATCCTGCCTTCGGTCTGGCCCGTGCGCGGATTCCGCCACGACATCGAACCGACCAACTTCGCCGCGCGGGTCGGCCTGTTCTCGTTCGACAGCGGCTGCCCGCTGACCGCGGGCACCTGGGAGGCCGCCACCGCAGGCGCCGCCTGCGCCATCGACGCCGCGCGCGCCGTTTCCGCGGCAGGCGGCCCTCGCGTCGCCATGGCGCTCACGCGCCCGCCCGGCCACCACGCGGGCCCTGACTTCTTTGGCGGCTACTGCTTCCTTAACAACGCGGCGCTAGCCGCGCAAGCGCTGCGGGAAGCCGGCGCCGAACGCGTTGCCGTCGTGGACGTGGACTACCACCACGGCAACGGCACGCAGAGCATCTTCTATGAACGCGCCGACGTGCTGACCGTATCGGTGCACGGCGACCCGACCACCGAGTACCCCTTCTACCTGGGCTATGCCGATGAGCGCGGCGCAGGCGCTGGCCTGGACGCCAACCTGAACTTGCCGCTGCCCGCCGGCACCGGTTTCGCCGCCTGGACGCAGGCGTTGGAACAAGGGCTGGCCGCCGTGCGCGCCTTCAAGGCTGACGCAGTGGTGATCGCGCTGGGCGTGGACACCTACGAAGGCGATCCCATCTCCAAGTTCCAGCTCAAGAGCGCAGACTACCTGCACGTGGGCCGCCTGCTGGCAGGTCTGGGCCTGCCGGCGGTGTTCACGATGGAAGGCGGCTACGCCGTGGCGGACGTGGGCGTCAACGTCGCCAACGTGCTGGAAGGCTACGCAGGCTGAACGGCAGACGCTTTCAGTCGCGCGTTTCGAGCACCTTGTTGATACGCAGCGCCAGCAGCGTGCAGGCAGCCCCCGACAACAGGTAGACGCTGACCGCCACCAGCCCGAAACGCGCGGACAGGCCTAACGCGACCAGCGGCGCAAATGCTGCGCCGATCAGCCATGCCATGTCGGAGGTCAGCGCAGCGCCGGTATAGCGGAAGCGCCGCGTGAAGTTCGCGGTGACAGTGCCCGAAGCCTGGCCATAGGACAGCCCCAGCAGCACGAAGCCCACCAGGATGAACGCATCCTGCGCCTTGGGCCCGCCGCCCAGCAGCCAGGGCGTGAACAGCGCGAACACGGCAATCAGCAGGGCCAGCAGGCCCAGCGTGGTGCGCCGTCCGATGCGGTCGGCCAGCCAGCCCGAGGCGATGGTGCCCAGTATGCCCAGCACCGCGCCGACGATCTGCACGATCAACACGTCCTGGATCTGCTGGGTGGCGCTGACCGCGATCCAGGACAGGGGAAACACCGTGACCAGATGGAACAAGGCATAACTGGCCAGCGCCGCGAATGCGCCGATGAACAGGTTGTAGCCTTGCTCGCGCACCATCTGCGCAACGCTGATCGGTTCGAGTTCGCCCTCTTCCAGCAGCTGCGTGTATTCCTCGGTGACGACCAGGCGCAGCCGCGCGAACAGCGCCACCACATTGATGGCGAACGCCACGAAGAAGGGATAGCGCCAGCCCCATTCCAGGAAATCGGCTTCGGTCAGCGTCACGTGCAGGAACAGGAACAGCGCGCTGGCCACCATGAAGCCCACGGGCGCGCCAAGCTGCCCCAGCATGGCATACCAGCCGCGGCGGTTGGGCGGCGCATTCAGCGCCAGCAGCGACGGCAAGCCGTCCCATGACCCGCCCAGCGCCAGCCCTTGCAGGCAGCGGAACACCGCCAGCAGCGTGATCGCATGCGCGCCGATGACGTTGTAGCCCGGCAGGAAGGCCATGCCCACCGTAGCCGTTCCCAGCAGGAACAGGGCGATGGTGAGCTTGGTCGCACGCCCCCAGCGCCGCTGCGCCGCCATCGAGAGCGCCGTGCCGATGGGCCGCATGATGAAGGCGAACGAGAAGATGACAAAGGACCAGAGCGTGCCTTCCAGCCGCGGTTCGAAGGGGAAGAAGACCTGCGGAAAAACCAGCACGCAGGCGATGCCGAAGACGAAGAAATCGAAGTATTCGGAAGCGCGCCCCACCACCACGCCCACCGCGATTTCCCCTGGCGCCACCTTGGCGTGGCTACCGCCGCCGGCCGCGGGGAGTGAGGGAGCATGACCGGGATATTGCGTGGTGGTCGCCATGTGAATGCTCGCTGAAAGGAGGTTCGGAACAGATCCTGAAACACACCCGCGCGCCTGCAGCCCATATCGCGCAGAGCCGCTCCGTCATTGGGATGCAGCCCTGGTCTGCGCGCGTCGCCCTGCACATTTTTGTTCTTTTTACCCTAGATTTTTCGCGGCTTCCAGCGTAGTGTTGCGTTTACTTCCCACGGTTACGTTTCGGGGTATGGTCATGCCGTCCTTCCCAAGGTTCCGCGGATTGGTCCTGGTTGCCGCGCTGCCATTGCTCGCCGGATGCAATGCAGTCCTGCTCTCGCCCTCGGGCGACATCGCCTTGCAGCAGCGCAACCTGATCATCATTTCCACCGGCTTGATGCTGTTGATCATCGTGCCGGTGATCCTCCTGACTTTCGTGTTCGCGTGGCGCTACCGGGCCAGCAACAAGGAAGCGCACTATGACCCTGACTGGAATCACTCCACCATGCTGGAGCTCCTGATCTGGGCCGCGCCGCTGCTGATCATCATCGCGCTGGGCGCGCTCACCTGGGTCAGCACGCACCAATTGGATCCTTACCGCCCGCTTGTGCGCCTGTCCGAGGGCCGCGAAGTGCCCGCCGGCACCAAACCGCTGGTGGTGGAGGTCGTGGCGCTGGACTGGAAGTGGCTGTTCATCTATCCCGAACAGGGCATCGCCGCGGTGAACGAAATGGCGGCCCCGGTGGACCGTCCCATCCAGTTCAAGATCACTTCGTCCACCGTGATGAATTCCTTCTTCGTGCCCGCGCTCGCGGGCCAGATCTACGCCATGCCGGGCATGCAGACCACCCTGCACGCGGTGATCAACCATCCCGGCGAATACGAAGGCCTGTCCGCCAACTACAGCGGCTCGGGCTTTTCCGGCATGCGCTTCAAGTTCCACGGCGTGGATCAGCAGGGCTTTGACAAATGGGTGGCTGACGCCCGCGCCTCCAACGCCACGCTCAGCCGCGAAACCTACCTGAAGCTGGAGCAACCCAGCGAACGCAACCCGGTGCAACGCTATGCGTCCAGCGCGCCCGGCCTGTTCGAGGCGATCGTCAACCGCTGCGTGGAACCCAACCGCATGTGCATGCGCGACGCGATGGCGATCGACGCGCAAGGCGGCATGGGCATACCCGGCGCGCTCAATGTCACCACGCTGGACGCCGGAACGCGCGAGCGCCTGGGCCTGACCGGCGCGCCGCGCAAGTATGTGGGCGCGATGTGCACCGCCACCGAAGGACTGGTCCTGTAGCGGATCGCTGGCGCACGGGGCTTCGTGAAATTGCGGTCTTTTTGCTGGAATCGAGATGCCTGATCAACCAGACCTCACCAAGCTGATCTTCGGTAAGTTGACCTGGGAAGCCATTCCCTACCACGAACCGATCCTGCTCTTCACCTTCATCGCGGTCGCCATCGGCGGCATCGCGGTGGTGGGCGCCATCACCTACTTCGGCAAATGGGGCTACCTGTGGCGCGAGTGGTTCACCAGCATCGACCACAAGAAGATCGGCATCATGTACGTCATCCTGGGCATCGTGATGCTGCTGCGCGGCTTCGCCGACGCCATCATGATGCGCCTGCAACAGGCGGTGGCGTTCGGCGATTCCATGGGCTACCTGCCGCCGCACCACTACGACCAGATCTTCACCGCGCACGGCGTGATCATGATCTTCTTCGTGGCCATGCCGCTGGTCACGGGCCTGATGAACTACATCGTGCCCTTGCAGATCGGCGCGCGCGACGTGGCCTTTCCGTTCCTGAACAACTTCAGCTTCTGGATGACCACGGGCGGCGTCATCCTGGTCATGATGTCGCTGTTCGTCGGTGAATTCGCGCGTACCGGCTGGCTGGCGTATCCGCCGTTATCGGGGATCCTCCAGAGCCCCGACGTGGGCGTCGATTACTACATATGGGCCCTGCAGATAGCGGGGGTAGGCACACTGCTTTCCGGCGTCAACCTGCTGGTCACCATCGTCAAGATGCGCGCGCCGGGCATGACCATGATGCGCATGCCCATCTTCACCTGGACCGCGCTGTGCACCAATGTGCTGATCGTGGCGGCTTTCCCGGTGCTGACGGCGGTGCTGGCGCTGCTCTCCATGGACCGCTACGTGGGCACCAACTTCTTCACGGCGGACTTCGGCGGCAACGCCATGATGTACGTGAACCTGATCTGGATCTGGGGCCATCCCGAGGTCTACATCCTGATCCTGCCGGCCTTCGGCATCTTCTCCGAAGTGGTTTCCACCTTCTGCCGCAAGCGCCTCTTCGGCTATGCGTCCATGGTGTACGCCACGGTCGTGATCACGGTGCTGTCGTACCTGGTGTGGCTGCACCACTTCTTCACCATGGGATCAGGGGCAAGCGTGAACTCGTTCTTCGGGATCACCACCATGATCATCTCGATCCCCACGGGCGCCAAGATCTTCAACTGGCTGTTCACCATGTACCACGGCCGCATCCGCTTCGAGGTCCCCATGCTGTGGACCCTGGGGTTCATGGTGACCTTCGTGATCGGCGGCATGACGGGCGTGCTGCTCGCCGTGCCGCCCGCCGACTTCGTCCTGCACAACAGCCTGTTCCTGATCGCGCACTTCCACAACGTGATCATCGGCGGCGTGCTGTTCGGATTGATGGCCGGCATCACGTACTGGTTTCCCAAGGCCTTTGGCTACAAGCTCGATCCGTTCTGGGGCAAGTGCTCGTTCTGGTTCTGGCTGGTGGGCTTCTACGTCGCCTTCATGCCGCTGTATGTGCTGGGGCTGATGGGCGTGACACGGCGCGTGAATCACTTCGAGGACATGTCCCTGCAGATCTGGTTCCAGGTGGCGGCCTTCGGCGCGCTGCTGATAGCCTGCGGCATCGCCAGCTTCCTGATCCAGCTGGTGGTCAGCTATCGCCGCCGCGAGTCGCTGCGCGACGACACCGGCGACCCCTGGGACGGCCGCACGCTGGAATGGTCGACCTCGTCGCCGCCGCCCAACTACAACTTCGCCTTCACGCCGCGCGTGCATGACCAGGACGCCTGGTGGCAGATGAAGCAGCACGGCTACCTGCGGCCGCAGCAGGGCTTCATTCCCATCCACATGCCCAAGAACACCTGGGCGGGCATCGTCCTGGCGGGTATCAGCGTGGTGATGGGTTTCGCCTTGATCTGGCATATGTGGCCGCTGGTCGTGCTGTCGTTCGCGGCGCTGATCCTGGTGTCCATCATTCACACCTTCAACTACAAGCGCGACTACTACGTGCCGGCCGAAGAGGTCGTGCGCGCCGAGGACGCCCGCACAAGGTTGCTAGCGAAAAATGTCTGATACCCTGGCCCCCAACCTGCCCGGCGGCGCCGCGCCGCCCGCGGAGCCCATGTTCCACGTCCCGGGCGAACACCACCCCAAGAACGGGACCCTGCTCGGGTTCTGGGTCTACCTGATGAGCGATTGCCTCATCTTCGCCTGCCTGTTCGCCACCTATGGCGTGCTGGGACGCAACTATGCGGCTGGCCCTTCCGGCGCGGACCTGTTCGACCTGCCGCTGGTAGCGGTGAATACCGCGCTGCTGCTGCTGTCTTCCATCACCTACGGTTTCGCGATGCTGGAAATGCGGCGCAACCGCGTCGGCGCCACCCAGCTCTGGCTGGCCGTGACCGGCATCCTGGGGCTGGGCTTTCTGTCGCTGGAACTGTACGAATTCGCGCACCTGATCCACCAGGGCGCCGGCCCGCAGCGCAGCGCCTTCCTGTCGTCCTTCTTCACCCTGGTCGGCACCCACGGGCTGCACGTCACCTTCGGCATCGTGTGGCTGGTGACGATGATGATCCAGGTCCAGATGCACGGCTTGATCCCCGAAAACCGCCGCCGCCTGATGTGCCTGTCCATGTTCTGGCACTTCCTGGACCTGATCTGGGTGGGCGTCTTCACCTTCGTGTACCTGATGGGAGTGCTGCCATGACCGCGCACCTGGATCATCCGGCCGATCACGGCCACGGCGGCCACGACCACCACGACGACGATGACGGCGCCGCCCATGGCACCTTCAAAAGCTACATGACCGGCTTCGTGCTGGCGGCCATCCTGACCGCCATCCCGTTCTGGCTGGTCATGAACCAGGTCTTCTCTCAGTCCCGGACCACCGCGCTGGTGATCCTGGCGTTCGCCGCGGTGCAGATCGTGGTCCACATCATCTACTTCCTGCACATGGACACCAAGTCCGAAAGCGGCTGGAACATGTTGGCGTTAATATTCACGCTGGTGCTGGTCGTAATCACGCTCAGCGGATCCATCTGGATCATGTACCACCTCGACTCCAATATGATGCCCATGTCCACACACGACATGCGGAAAATGCCCTGATGGCCGCAGTAAACGACTCCACTTCCCGCGACACCTCCTCCCGTAATCCGCGCAGCAAAGTTACCCTGGTCATCCTGGGGGTGCTTGCTGTTGCCATTTTTGCGGGCCTCTGCGCCCTGGGCACCTGGCAGGTGCACCGGCTGGCCTGGAAACGCACCCTGATCGCGCAGGTCGAACAACGCGCCCATGCGGCGCCCACGCCGGCGCCGGCCCAGGCCGAATGGCCCGCGCTGACTTCCGACAACGCCGAATACCGCCGCGTCACCGCCAAGGGCACCTACCTGTACGACCGCCAGACCCTGGTGCAGGCCGCGACCGAGCTGGGCAGCGGCTACTGGGTCATGACTCCGCTGCAGTTGCCCGAAGGCGGCACGGTGCTGGTCAACCGCGGCTTCGTGCTGCCCGAATGGCGCAAAAGCAAGTCGGCCATACAACAAACGCCCGAAGAAGCCACCGTCACCGGCCTGCTGCGCATGGGCGAGCCCCCTCATGGTTTCCTGCGCAACAACGATCCGGCGACCAACCTCTGGTACTCGCGCGATCTGCCCGCCATCGCCGCGGCGCGCGGCCTGACCGACGTGGCCCCCTACTTCATCGACGCCGATGCGACGGGCAAGGACGGCAGCGGGCGCACCGCTCCCGTCGGCGGCCTGACGGTGCTGAACTTCCCCAACAATCACCTGAGCTACGCCATCACCTGGTACGCCCTGGCAGCCATGGTGCTGGTCGGCGTTTTCATCTTCGTGCGCGAGGAAAAGCGCGCGCGCCGCAAGGGCTGAATCCGCCGGCTGCGGCCGGTGTCCTACAATGAGGGCTGGGAACAGCGCTGAGCTACATGCTCGCGTGCTGTTCCCTTTTGTTTTTTCCACCCCTCAACCAGGAGTCCCCAAGGATGAAAAAGACGCTGCTCGCCGCCGCAATGTTCACGACTTTTGCAGGCGTTGCTCAGGCAGAATCGTCGGTAACTCTCTATGGTGTCATCGACACCGGCATCGGCTACAACAAGATCAAAGGCGATGGATACGACGGTAGCAAGATAGGCATGATCAACGGCATCCAGGCCGGCTCGCGCTGGGGCCTGCGCGGCGCCGAAGATCTGGGCGACGGCCTGCGCGCCACGTTCAAGCTGGAAAGCGGATTCGACTCGGCCAACGGCCAGCGCGGACAGTCTGGCCGCCTGTTCGGCCGCCAGGCCACCATCGGCCTGGCCAACGACGCCTGGGGCTCGCTGGAGTTCGGCCGCCAGGCCACGGTGGGCTCGAACTACCTTGCCGACATCGATCCCTTCTACACCAGCTACACCCAGTCCAACATGGGCCTGGGTTTCAGCGCCGCCAACACCATGCGCTGGGACAACATGGTGATGTACAAGACGCCTTCGGTGAACGGCTTCGAACTTGGCATCGGCTACTCGTTCAATGCGGACGACACGACCGCCGACCAGACGGGTTTTCGCACCGCCGACAATACCCGCGGCATCACCGCCGGCCTGCGCTACGTGCAAGGTCCGCTGAACGTCGCGCTGACCTACGACCAGCTCAACGGCTCCAACCGCGGCTCCATCGACCATGACGCCACGCCGCGCCAGTACGCGCTGGGCGTGTCCTACGACCTGGAGGTCGTGAAGCTCGCCGCCGCCTACGGCCGCACCACCGACGGCTGGTTCGTCGGCCAGGACCTGCCGGCAGGCACGCCCTTCAGCGATGAATTCGGCACCAACCGCTTCGTGGACGGCTTCAAGGCCAACTCCTACATGCTGGGCGCCACTCTGCCCCTGGGCAGCGCAAGCAGCCTGTTCGCGTCGTGGCAACACGTGTCGCCGAACAACGACAAGCTGACCGGCGGCGACACCAACATGAACGTCTGGAGCGTGGGCTACACCTACGACCTGTCCAAGCGCACCAACCTGTACGCCTATGGTTCGTACGGCAAGGACTATGCCTTCATCGACGGCCTGAAGAGCACGGCCGCCGGCGTCGGCGTGCGCCACACGTTCTAAGCAGGTCAGCGGAGCGGCTGCGGGGCCGCTTCCGCTGTCGGCGAATCCGTCCGATTCGAAGCCCCCTGGTATCGGGCTTCTTTAATATCGCCCGAGAGCCTGACGTCATCCGCATGTACGTCCAGGAGGCTCTCATGCACAAACCGCTCCCCCATACTTCTGCTTTCCCCGCCGCGGGTACGCTCGCGGTATACGCCGCGCTGGCGCCGGATCACCGGCAACTGGTCAAGGACACCATGACCCAGGATCTCGATGCGCTGGAGCAAGCCGCCGAGAAACCCGACGCCCTTGCCACCGCCCAGATGCTGCACCGCATACAGGGCGCGCTGCTGGCCCTGCAGATGCGCGCGCCAGCCTCGCACTTCGAGGCGCTGGAAGAAGAACTGGCAGAAGGCCTGTCCGCCGCCGCAGCCGCCAGAATCCGCCGTCAGGCCACCGTCGTGCGCGACCTGATGGACAGGCTGCATGCGTGGCAACCCGTTCCGGTGCAATCTGCAGGAAACACGCGTCCCTCATGATCGGCTATCTTTGAAACCAGATCCTGAAACGGACCATGCCCTCTACCTCTCTTCCCGCGCGTCGCGCTTTTCCCGCCCGCCGGCAACGTTTGTTGCATGCGTTGGCCGCGGCTTTGCTGCCGCTGGCCCTCGCAGCCTGCAACGGCGGCGGCGACGACCATGACGACGAACCCGTCACCGTCGCGCCGCCTCCCGTCGAAGAAACGCCCCCCGCAGAATCCCAGCCGCCGCGCAATACGGCCTATCTGCAGGCCAAGCCGGGCGACGTCATCCAGGTCCGCATCGAGGAACTGCATCCCACCCAGGCCGCCATCGGCTACGACCAGATCTACTACAAGCTCGGCCGCTGGCAAGGGGACTTCGAACGCCCGACCTGGGCGGACAAGCCGGCACTGCAGCTGGACTACCTGAACCGCACGGTCGGCAAGAAGTTCGACGACTACTGCGAAGACATGGGCGGCGCCGAGCGCGCGCAGGAATTCCAGAGCATCGCCGAGGCGCGCGTCGCCCGCCTGGACCAGCCGGCCACCTATGCCTGCAAGAACGCCCCGGGCACCAACGCGGCCAACCTCAAGACGGTGGTGGTCGGCTGGGACGGCAACCTGTATCTGACCGACGGCCACCATACCTTCTCGTCGCTGCGCGAAATCGCCGATGGCGGCCCCAAGCTGCCGGTCTGGGTCAAGGTCGACGCCAACTACAGCACCCTGCCCAATGCGGCGGCGTTCTGGCAGCGCATGGTCGACGAACGCCGCGCCTGGCTGCGCGACGGCCAGAACCAACCCATCACCGTGGACCAGTTGCCCGCCCGCCTGGGGCTGGCCAGCGCCCAGGAAGCCGGCGGCATGCAAGAGGACCGCTACCGCTCGCTGGTGTACTTCACCCGCGACATCGCCTACAGCAATGGCAACCTGCCGGAGTTCGCGGAGTTCCTGTGGGGCGACTGGCTGCGCCGCCAGGCCGCGGGCGGCCAGCTGCCGGGCCTGGACCAGTACAAGATGATGGCGCCCGCCGCGCCGGCGCAGATCCTCGCTGTCAGCACGCTCGACAAGAGCCTGGCGCCTGCCGGCTCCAATGACAGCTATGCCGCCGCGGTGCGCGACGCCTCCCTGAAGATGAGCGCATTGAAGGACACCGACATCGTCTTCGATGACCGCGACGCTGCCGGCCTGGGACGTATCGCGCTGTCGCCCGACGCCGCCAGCGGCTCGCCCACCAAGAAGGCGCGCGACACCCTGGAAGAACTGCCGCGCAACGACGCCAAGAACGATGGCAGTCCGCGGGGCGCAGGCAAGCTGTGGTTCGCCGTGAACTACCGCAACTGCGGCAAGCCCGCGACGGGCACCTGCTGGGGCTGGTAAGCCGCGGCGCCCGCCCACGCGCGCTAAGCGTCGATCTGCATGGCGGGCCGGGCCTGGACCCGGTCCATCCATGCCCGCACATGCGGATGCGACGCCACTCTGGCGCCCAGATAGGCGCTGTAGCCGACCACCGAACCGACCACCAGGTCGGCCAATGAGTAGGCCGCGCCCAACATCCAGGGCTGCCGCGACAGATGGCCGTCCAGCACGGCCAGCAACGCGTCCACGTCATCCAATACGCGTTCCGCCTCGACGCCGCCGGGCGCGTCTGCGCCCTGCGTGGCGAGATACAGGCGCATCACCGCCGCGCCGTAGCTGACATAGGACCAGGCGCACCACGACATCGCCAGCAGGCGTTCGGGCGTGCCGGCGGCGGGCCACAGGCCGCGCTCCACGCCGTAGCGCTCTCCCAGCCATAGCTGTATCGCCAAGGTTTCGAACAAGGGAGCGCCGTCCACTGTCAGCGTGGGGACCTTCCCGTTGGGATTGAGCGCCAGGAATTCGGGGCGATGCTGTTCCCCCGTCCTGATGTCCACCTTGATGCGTTCATGCGGCACTTGCAGTTCAGCGAGCGCGCTGGCAACCGGGGTTGCGCTGGACATGGGGTGCCAATAGAAGACGATAGACATGGGCAAATCTCCAATTCGATCAAGGGATGTGCGTCGCGGCCCCTGCCGCTGACTACGGGGGCCACTGTAGAATCCATTGAGGACAGATTCCGCCCTCGATACGCGCTATCGTGCCGCCATGCTTACTTCCAGCAACCGCCTCCTGCGCCTGCTGTCGCTGCTGCAGACCCGCCGCCATTGGGCCGGGAACGAACTGGCCGCGACGCTGGCGATCCACCCCCGCACCCTGCGGCGCGACATCGACAAGCTGCGCGAACTGGGCTACCCCGTCCATGCCAGCAGCGGCGTGGCCGGCGGCTACGCCTTTCGCGCGGGAAAGGCGCTGCCACCCCTGTTGTTGGACGACGATGAAGCGCTGGCCGTGGCGCTCACGCTGCGCACGGCGGCCACGGGCACGGTGGGCGGCATCGAGGAAACCGCGCTGCGGGCGCTGGTGAAGCTGGAGCAGGTCATGCCGCAGCGCCTGCGCCACCGGGTCGACGCGCTGCGATCGGCCATCGTGCCGATCCCGCGCGACGGCGCGGCCGTCGACGCCACCCTGCTGGCCACGCTGGCAGCCGCCTGCCGCGACCAATTGCGGGTCGGCTTCGACTATGCGGACGGCAAGGGCCGGGCAAGCACCCGACTGGTGGAGCCGCAAGGCTTGGCGCATACCGGATACCGCTGGTATCTGGTGGCCTGGGATCCCGCGCGCGAGGACTGGCGCACCTTCCGTATCGACCGCATCGCGGGCGCCCCGGAAGTCGGCGCGCATTTCGCGCCGCGCCCTCCGCCCGAAGGCGGCGATCTGCGCGCCTATGTCTCGCGCTCGGTCAACATGGCGCCGCATCCGGAGCCCGCGCGCGTGATCCTGCACGCGCCGCGCGCCGTCATGGCCACGCGCATCCCGCCGGGCGCCGGCCAGATCGAAGCGCTGGACGAAGCACGTTGCGTACTGCAATGCGCCGTGCCCAGCCTGGACGCGCTGGTGTACTGGCTGATGGCGCTGGACGTCGAATTCGAGGTGCTGGCGCCTGCGGCGCTGCAGGACCGCCTGCGTCTGGCCAGCGAACGGCTGGGGCGCAGCCTGGAAAAAATGGCAGTTCCCAAAGCGCGCGGATAGCGGTCGGATTTGGCTGTTTTTCGGCCTATCCCGTTCTGTGTATTTCGCCCGCGATTCGAGTATCTTGGCTGCTTTCCAAACATTTCCAGAAATCACGCCATGAGCAACGTTCCCGACGCCGACGCCTTCCTGCAATTCCTCGTCAACCTGGTGAACAACGGCAGCCAGATCGAGAGCATCGGCGTCACCCTGCAGATGGGCGGCATGCTGGTGTCGGGTTCCATCGTGTCCGGGGCAGAGTACTTCGACAGCTTCGCCGCCAGCTTCACGGGATCCCTGGACAAGGTGGACGACGCCACTCGCAAGGCCGTGCATGCCTCGCTGACGGAACTGGGCGACGTCTTCCGCGTGCCCCAACCCGCTGACCCGCTGCCGAACTACATCCATCTCGCCGACGCCCTGTTATTCACTGCCGACGGCACCCCCATCGCCGGACAGCCCACGCTGTGGCGCGGCCGCACCAGCGCGGTCGACGGCTTCGTGCTGGGCCGCCTGCAGGAAGAAGCGGCCGGCTGAGGCCGCCGATATCCCTATTGCGCATAGGTCCCCGCCCCGGTTCTCGGGCGCGGGGCGCGCCGCTACGCAAAAACCACTACGCTATGGGTTTGCCTCCGCCCCCAACCCTGAGTCCGCCCGCCTTCTCTCCACTTGAAGCACGGGCTCGCTTGAAGTCACTCCCCCGCATGGAAAGACTCCGCATCGTCCTGGTCGACGACCATCCCCTGGTCTTGATGGGGATGCGCGACCTGCTGGAAAAGGACCTCAACTTCGAGGTCACGGCCACCCTGCCCGGGCCGACCGCGCTGATCCAGCACCTGCAACGCGATATGCCGCACGTGGTCATCACCGACTACTCCATGCCCGGCGACGACACCTATGGCGACGGCATCCGCCTGGTCAAATACCTGACGCGGCATTATCCGGACGTCCAGATCGTGGTGCTGACCATGGTGTCGAACTCCATGATCATCTCGGCGCTCTACGACGCCGGGGTGGCCGCCGTGGTGCTCAAGCGCGACAACCTCACCGAAATCATGACCGCGCTGGAAACGCTGCATGCCGGCCGCAAGTACTATCCGCCCGGCTTCCAGCGCGACGGCGCGGCCGATGAGCGCAGCAAGTTCATCGGCGAACGCATCAACAGCCTGTCGCCCAAGGAATTCGAAGTGCTGCGCCACTTCATCCGCGGCGAATCCATGATGCAGGTGGCCGAGGCCTTGAAGCGCAGCGTCAAGACGGTCAGCGGCCAGAAGATCTCGGCCATGCGCAAGCTCAACGTCCGCACCGACCAGGAACTGATCGCCTTCTGCGTCGAAAGCGAAATCTTCCAGTAGGCTGTCCGTTTTCCGGAAATTCAGGCAGGAACGCGCAGCATGACGCAAAAAGCAATCGAGACGGTGGCGGGCCAGGAAGTGGACCGCAAGCTGATGCAGGGCTTGATCGAACAGTCGGCCGGCCGTCCGCTGTCGTTCCATGACTGCGACTTCCAGGACGCGGATTTTTCGCGCCTGGATCTGCGCGGCGCGCAATTGACCGCGTGCGCGATCGCTGGCGCTTCCTTTCAGGGCGCCACGCTGGCGGACTCCGTCTGGCTGCGCTGCCGCGGCGGCCAGGTGGATTTCGCCTCATGCGACGCCAGCGATGCCGTCTTTGAAAACTGCGACCTCAACAATGCCAACTGGCGCCGCGCCCGGCTGGCCGCCGCCCGTTTCCAGGGCTGCAAGCTCACCGGCAGCGACTTCGACGGCATCGCCTGCCTGGGCTGGTCGCTGGAGGAATGCCTGCTGGTCGGCGCGCTGCTGCGCGGCGTGTCGTTTCGCAAGACCGACGTGCGGCACCTGGACTTCTCCGATGCCGACCTGACCGGCAGCGATTTCCGCGACACCGTGTTCCATGGCGGCAGCCTGCGCAACGCCATCCTGAAGAATGTCCGCTTCGAAGGCGCCGACCTGCGCGAAGCCGACCTGGGCGGCCTGGACCTGAATTCGGCCGCGCGCCTGGCAGGCGCCACCATATCCAAGACTCAGGCGGCAGCCCTACTGGCCGAATTGCGCATCAGCGTGATCTGAAGCGCGCCGGCTGCGGCGGACAAAGCGCTGCTCGACCACCACGCTGCCCCACTGCCGGCCTTCGGACTCCTCGGCCAGCGTGAAGCCGGCAGCCTCGTAGAGATGCCTGGCTGCATCCAGCCCCTTGAAGGTCCACAAGTACGTCTCGTCGTAGTGGGCGTCGACAAACGCCATGGCCCGCTCCAGCAGGACGCGGCCCACGCCCATGCCGCGCAGCGACTCGTCGACGATGAACCAGCGCAGGTGCGCTTCACGGGCGGCAAGATCGCCATCGATGACGATGGAAGCCAGCGTCCTGCCGTTGTCCACGTACAGCCAGATGTTCTTGCCGGTGGCGGGCAGGCCTTCGGCGAACTCGGCCAGCTCGCTCGCGACCTTGCGTTCGAAGTACACGCCGAATCCCGAGGCCTGCGCGTAATAGCGCGCATGCAGGCTGGCCACGTCGCCGATGCAGCCGGGCAGGTAGCCCGCGTGGATCTGCTCTGCGATGCCGCCCGTGACGGCGGGCGCGGTGTTGGGGTTCTCGTGCGACAGGGCGTCGGCGTAAAGAGAAAGAAAGCGGATCAGCGACTGCTGGTCCTCGGGCGCCAGTTGGCGCAATGCCCGCGAAACCTGGTCGGTGGCGAACTGGTCTATCTGCGTACGCAGCCGGGTGCCGGCTTCGCTCAGGTACAGCCGCGACGAGCGCGCATCGTCGCTGTCGGCCTCGCGCGTCAGCAGCCCGGCTGACTCCAGTTTGGCGACCTGACGGCTGGTATTGGACTTGTCCAGCCTGAGGATGGCCGCCAGATCGCGCGCCTGGATGCCCGGCTGCAGGCCGATCTCGATGATGGCGTGGACGGCGGACGGCGCCAGCTCGCTGCCGGCCAGCGAGCTGCGCATGAAGCCCAGCTCGCGCACCAGTTTGCGTGAGAACTCCCGCAAATCCCGGATCGTCTGATCGCGGGACTGGATGGGGGTATCGATCAGATCCATGGCGCGCCCTTAAAGTTGCGATTCGCAACCAATATACTTGCGGATCGCAACCAATTCAACATTTTTCGCGTCAGTCGCTGCCGCGGCCTATTTCGGCCGCTTGAACCCCGCGCGCGCGGCCTCGACCGTCTGGCGGCAGACGCAGCCGCTCATGTGATCGTTGACCATGCCCACGGCCTGCATGAAGGCGTACATGGTTGTCGGGCCCACGAAAGTCCAGCCGCGCTTCTTCAGGTCACGCGACAGCGCCGCCGACGCCGGCGAGGTCGGATTGCCATTCCAGTAGTCCAGGTCCACGGTCGCGGGACGGTCCTGGGCCAGCGGCTCATGGCTCCAGAGCCAGGCCGACAATGAACCCGTCTCGTCGGCCAGGGCGCGTGCGCGCCTGGCATTGTTGATGGCGGACACGATCTTGCTACGGTTGCGCACGATGCCCGCGTCGCCCATCAGGCGCTCGACGTCGCGCTCCGTGTAGCGCGCCACCCGCTCGAAGTCGAAGTCATCGAAGGCCGCGCGGAACGCCTCGCGCTTGCGCAGGATCGTGATCCAGGCCATGCCGGCCTGAAAACCCTCCAGGCAGATCTTCTCGTACAGGCGGCGGTCATCCGCCACCGGCCTGCCCCACTCATGGTCGTGATAGTCGGGCATGGACGGCTGCCAGAAGCAGCGCGCCACGCCCTGCTCGTCCGTGATCAGGCCCGGATCGTTCTTGTTCATCTCATCGGGCTTCATGCGGCGGCTTACTGCTTGCCCGGCACCGGGCAGCTCAGGTCGCCTTCCTCGCACTTCAGGTAGGCCTGCAGTTCCTTGGTGCGCGCCTGCGTCAGTTTGTCCAGGCACAGGCTCAGCGTCATGGGATAGGCGCTGCCGCCGGACGTGCTGCTGGACGCGAAGGCGCACTCCGCATCGCGAAAGAACAGCCAGGCCTTCTGGGCGGCATGCAGCTGGGTCGTCGCGTCCCGGTCGTTCTTCAGGCGCGCGGTCACTTCCTTGTAGGCGGCGTTCAAGGCGGCGTCGGACTTGCGGTACGCCTGGTCGGCGCACAGGCTCATGTCCGTCTGCGTGGCCGCGTTGCCGCAATCCAGCGGCTGCGCCTGCGCGCTTGCGGCCAGCGCAAGCGCGGCAGCGGCGGTCATGATGGCGATACGCATGGAATTCCTCCTGTGTGGCTGGTGAACCAGGAAAGTGTCGCATGGAACAATGGCCTCCCGCAGCGGCGGCTGCGCCGCCAGTGGCCTAAGATGGCGGCTATGAAGATCCAATTGCTCTCCGACCTGCACCTTGAAACCGACCCGGATTTCCTGGCCCGGCCCGCACCCGGCGCCGACCTGCTCGTGCTGGCCGGGGACATAGGCTCATACCGCCGCGGTTCGCTCATGACGGGCGACGACTTCGGCCTGGGCAGCTATGCGCCGAGCAAGGGCTGGCCCACGCCCGTGGTGTATGTCCCCGGCAACCACGAATACGACAACGTCGATTTCGACGAGACCCACGCACGGCTGCGCCAGCTTTGCGGCGAACTCGGCATCCACTGGCTGGAGCGCGAGACGCTGGTCATCGATGGCGTGCGCTTTGTCGGCACCACGCTGTGGACGGATTTCGACGCGCTGGCCGCGCCCGGCGACACCGTCGGCGCGGCCCTGAAAAAGCGCGAAAAAGCGTTTCGCGCGGCGGACTTCTATCTGGAAAAGGCCGAAATGCGCCGCAACGGCGCGCCCTTCATGGCCGAGCAGATGCGCGAGCAGGGGCTGCTATGCCAGCAATGGCTGCAAGACGCCCTGCGCGCGCCCCACGACGGGCCGACCGTGGCCATCACCCACTTCGCCCCCACCTTGGCGAGCGCGGATCCGCGTTACGGCGTCACCCCCGGCACAGCAGGGTTCTGCAATGCACTGGACGCCCTGCTGCCCCTGGCCGACGTCTGGATGCACGGCCATCTGCACTGTCCGCAGGACTATGTGAAGAATGGCTGCCGCATCGTGGCCAATCCGCTGGGCTACGCCAAGAAGGGCGAACAGCAGGACTTTGCGCCTGACCGCCTGTGGGACGTGACGGCGTCTAGAACTTGAGGCTGGCGCTCAAGGCGTAGGTGCGCGGGTCGCCCGCCTTCACGTAGTCCGGCGACTGGTATAGCCAGTAACGCTTGTCGGCCAGATTGTTGATGCCCGCGCGGAACGTGGTTTCGTAGCCGTAGATGCGCGTGTCGTAGGTGGCGCCGATATTGACGATGGCGTAGTCGGACACCTGGACCGCATTCGAAGCGCCCAGCATGGTGCTGCCGGTGTACTTCACGTCGGCCCTGAGCTTCAGGCCCGGCAGTTGCGGAACCGAATACGCGACCTGGGCGGCGGCGACGAACTTGGGCGCGCCCGCGACGCGGTTGCCGGTGAAGCTGGAGCCCTTCTTGTATTCCGAGTCCAGGAACATCAGGCTGCCGCCCACGTTCCAGTTCGTCGCAATGCGCGTGGAGGCTCCCAGCTCCAGCCCTTGGTAGATCGACTTGCCGTCCTGCACCAGCTCATTGGCGGCGTTGGTGTATTCCGCCTTCTTCTCGATGCGGAACAGCGCCGCCGTGGCAGCCCAGCCGTCCTGGTTGGTCTTGATGCCCAGTTCGTACTGCTTGCTCTTGAGCGGGTCCAGCAGCGCGCCGAAGTTGGCGTAGGTATTGCCCACCGACGACCCCGGCTCCAGCGACTCGATGTAGCTGGCATAGGCCATGGTCTGCGGCGTGATGTTGTACATCAGCGCCACCGTCGGCGTCAGCACGCCGTTCTTGTCGTAGCGCGAATTGCGCACGCCCGCGGCGTCGAAACCGACCTGTTCGTAGTCGGTATAGCGCAGGCCGCCCAGCACGGACCAGCCGCCGGTCAGGTCGATGGTGTCGCTTGCGAACAGCGCCTTCTGCGTGATCTCGGCGGCGCGGTACAGGTCCAGGCTGCCCTCGCTGTAATAGGTGTTGGTGTTCTGCGTGCGCAGATTGCCCGTGCCTTGCAGCTGGTACACGCCGTTGGCGCTGTAGTCGTTCTTCTGCTTTTGCCAGGACGCGCCCGCCACCACCTGGTGTTTCAGCGGGCCGGTGCTGAACCTGCCTTCGAGCATGCCCTGCCATTGGTTGTAGGCATAGGCTTCACCGTAATCCGAGCGATAGTCCTGGTAGTCGCCCGCCTGGTTCTGCAGGAACAGCACCGATTCATTGCGGCGGGTGCGAGTGGAGCTGTAGCTGTAGTCGGTGCGCACTGACCAATCGGACGACAGCTGGTACTTCAGCCCGGTCGAATAGAAGCGGAATTTATTGTCGGCATACGGGCCCTGGCCCACCAGCCTGCCGTTGTCGTTGCGCACCGGCGACGGCAGCTCCGAGCCCGCCATCTGGCCAGCGTAGATGGTCGGCTCCTGCCCGATCGCCTTGCGGTTCTGGTAGATGGACTGGAAGTCCCAGGTCAGCTTGTCGGTCAGGCGCGCGTCCAGCGCCAGCGACACCGAATCCCGATACAGCGAGCCGCCGTTATAGGTATTGCCCTCTTCATGCGTGGCGTTCAGGCGATAGCCGAAGCGGCCGTCGCCGCCCACGCGCCCGCCCAGATCGACGTGTTCACGCAGGAGGCCCTTGGACACATAGCCCAGCTCGATGCTGCGCACCGGCTCGTCGGTCGGCTTCTTGGTGACATAGTTGATCAGTCCGCCCGGCGAACCGAAGCCGTACATGAAACCGGATGCGCCCTTGAGCAGGTCGATCTGTTCGAAGTGCTCGTAAGGCAAGGTGGTGACGTAGCTAAGGAAGGGCTTGCCGTCGATGCGGTAGGAATTCTGCCAATCCAGCGGCAGGCCGCGCACGCTCAGATAACTGGCCCAGGCGCCGTAGGAGGCGCTGTTGTCGGTGACGGATGCGTCCAGGGCGAACACGTCGCCCAGCTTGCGGACCTGCCGCTCCTCGATATCCGCGGCGGTGACCACGGCCGTGGAAAACGGCGTCTCCAGCTGGCTGCGGTTGCCCAGCGCCCCGCTGTTCACCGGCGCGGACAGATGCTCCAGCGTGTCGTCCAGCGAGGTCGCGTTGACGGTCACTGCCGGCAACTGGGCCACGCCTTGCGCATCCCCCCCGACCGTCGGCGGCGGCGTGCCGGCGGCCTGGGCCTGGACGCCCCCGGAATGAACGATGCCCAGGGTCAGGGCTAGGGCATAGGGTGCAACGGCATGCCGCGCGTGCTTGCGCGCGCGGCACTTCCTGGCGGAAGCGGGACGGACCACGTTGAATTCTCCAGAGCGGGAGGGGAAGAAATGTCGACTTCTTATAAATAAGACTGATTCGCAATTATATTAATAACTGCGAACTTCCCCATGCCGCTCTGGCCCTGCGGTCACTGCTTGGACGCTTTCTCCAACTGATCGCGCAGCCGCTCCTCCTGGGCGCGCAGCTCCGCCGTGAACTCCTCGCCGAAGTCGTCGGCCTCGTACAGCGGGCGGATCTCGATGTCAGACGGGCCGGGCATCGGATTCGGACAGCGCTTGACCCATTCGATGGCCTCCTGCAGCGAGGCGCACTCCCAGAGCCAGTAGCCGGCGATCAGCTCCTTGGTTTCCGCAAAGGGGCCGTCTATCACCTGCCGGCTGCTGCCGGAAAAGTGCACCCGTGCGCCCTTGGAGCTGGGTTTCAGGCCGTCGCCCGCCAGCATCACGCCCGCCTTGACCAGTTCCTCGTTGAACCGCCCCATGTCGGCCAGCAGTTGCTGGGTGGGCATCACCCCTGCTTCGCTATCGGCGGTGGCCCTGACTTGAACCATGAATCGCATCTCGGTCTCCTTGTGTGGATGATGGAACTTGCATGCTCCATCCACACGACGAACCGCGCCAGTCGAAATCGACAGCCGCCAGGAAAAAAAGTGTATCCGTGGCCGGGTCGGCGTCCTCCATGAAAAAACCCATGACGCCCGGAAAGCGTCATGGGTTCTTGCCGCCATGGCTGACGGGGCGATCAGCGCATCACGGCGCCGGATTCGGCTGGCGGGCGTGGATCTTGTCGATCGCCTCCAGCACCTCGGCCGACAGGGTCACGTCCACGCTGTCGATGTTCTCCTTCAGCTGTTCCAGCGTGGTCGCGCCGATCAGGTTGCTGGTGACGAAGGGGCGCTGGTTGACCCAGGCCAGGGCCAGGTGGGTGGGCGAAATGCCGTGCGTGCGCGCCAGTTCGACGTAGGCGCGGGTGGCGGCCTCGGCCTGCTCATTGCTGTAGCGGGTGAAGCGCGTGTAGAGCGTCAGGCGGGCGCCGGCCGGGCGCGCTCCGTCCAGGTACTTGCCGCAAAGCATGCCCATCGCCAGCGGCGAATAGGCCAACAGGCCCACGCCTTCGTGGTGCGAGTACTCAGACAGGCCGATCTCGTAGACGCGGTTCAGCAGGCTGTAGGCGTTCTGGATGGTTGCGATGCGCGGCAAGCTCTTGTTCTCGGCATGCCGCAGGAACTGGCCGACACCCCAGGGCGTTTCATTGGACACGCCGATGTGGCGCACCTTGCCGGCGCGCACGAAGTCCTGCAGCACCTCCAGCGTTTCCTCGATCGGCACGGTGTACTCGTCCTGGACCCAGGGATAGGACAGCTTGCCGAAGGTGGCCGTCGTGCGGTCGGGCCAATGCAGCTGATACAGGTCCAGGTAGTCCGTTTGCAGGCGCTTCAGGCTGGCATCCAGGGCCGCGGTCAGATTCTTGCGGTCCAGGTGGGTCTTGCCGTCGCGGATGTGGCCCGGACGCTTCGCGTCGCGCACGGGGCCCGCCGCCTTGCTGGCCAGCACGATATCCTGGCGGCGCTTGCTGCGCGCCAGCCAGGTGCCGATATAGGTCTCGGTGAGGCCCTGCGTTTCGGGCTTGGGCGGCACCGGATACATTTCGGCGACGTCAACCAGATTGATGCCACGCTCCAGGGCGTAGTCCAGCTGCTGGTGCGCCTCGGCTTCGGTGTTCTGCTCGCCCCAGGTCATGGTGCCCAGTCCGATCAGGCTGACATCCAGGTCGGTACGGCCGAGTTTGCGGTATTTCAATTTCTGCTCCGTGCGGTGTCGCTTACTAGGGAAGCGACACCTTACTCCAAGAAGCTTTTCAAATACCTGGCAACGATCCGCGGCTGCGGGTTATTCGCCCCTTGCCCGCCGCGCCGCACTCGGCATACGCTCTATCCCCAAATAACCACCGGAAATCAACGTGCTGCGCGAAATTGATGAAACCTACGTGTTTTTCATCTGCGTAATCGCTTGCCTGGCCATCATCGAGCTGGGCTTCCGGTTGGGGCGCAGGCACCGCCGCGCTTCCGACGACGCCGCCAAGACCCATATCGGCGCGCTCCAGACCGCCTTGCTGGGCCTGCTGGCGCTGCTGCTGGGCTTTACCTTCGCGATGTCGGTGACGCGTTTCGAAACGCGCAAGAACCTGGTGCTGGAAGAGGCCAACGCCATCGGCAACGCCTATTGGCGCTCGCAGCTGCTGCCTCCCGCGGCCCGCGATCCCATCGCGAAGCTCTTGCTGGAATACACGACGACGGCGCTGGAGTTCAGCGACGCCGACAACGACAAGGAGCGCCTGGCCGCGGCCAGCGTGACGTCGCGGCGCATCGAGCGCCAGATCCGGAGCACGGCTGCGAGCGTCCTGGAGAACCCGCCGTCGATATCCACGGTCATGTTCATCCAGGCCATCAACGAAATGGCCCAGGTCAATGAAAAGCGCCGCGTCGCGCTGGAAAACCACGTACCCGAGCCCGTCTTCTATCTGCTCTTCATCGTCACCGGCGGCGCAATGGGCTTCATCGCCTACGGCACCGGGCTGCACAAGCGCAGGCGGCTGATCTCGACCGGCCTGTTCGCCACGCTTATTTCCCTGGTGCTGACCTTCATCCTGGACATCGACCAGCCAGCCAGCGGCGTGATCATGGTCAGCCAGGAGAGCATGGTGCGGATGAAGGCGACGCTGGAGCAGGAGCGCTAGGCGCGCGGCGCCTGCGCCCCCGTCCTGGCACGCGTCAGTACTGGTAGCGCATCGTCAGCATGGCGCTGCGTCCCGCCCCCCACGCGCCCTGGCTGTAGAACCCGATCTGGCTGTAGTACTTGCGATCGAACAGGTTGTTCACATTGAGCTGGGCGCTCAGGTTGCGATTGAAGCGGTAGCGAGCCATCAGATTGGTGATCGCATAGCTGCCCTGACCGACTCGCTCTTCTCCGTTCGGGCCGCTTGCCATCGTGTACACATGGCTTTGCCAGTTGACGCCGCCGCCCACCGTCAGACGGTTCCAATCGCCAGGCAGCGTATAAGTCGTGAACACGCGCACCAGGCTGCGCGGCTGGTCGGTCTGTATGGCATTGCCATCGCCGTCGCGCGCAGTCCAGTGCGACCAGCCCGCGGCAAGGTTCCATCCCGGCATCACTTCACCCGAAACCTCCAGGTCAAAACCGCGGCTGCGCGTGCCCTGCGCAGCGGTGTAGGCCTGGTTGATGGTGCCCGGCACCATGTAGCCCGGATCGACCTGGGCCACATTGTCCTGCTCGATCTGGAACACCGCGGCGCTGGCGTTCAGCTTGCCGTCCAGGAACTCGCCCTTGATCCCCGCTTCGTAAGACTTGCCCTCGAGCGGATCGAGCCAGTTGCCGCTGCGGTCCTGATAGCTCTGCGGATTGAAGATGCCGGTGTAGCTGACGTAGGCCGTGTAGGTCTCGTTGATGTCGTAGAGCAGGCCGGCATAGGGCGTGAATTCGTTCTTCTTGAAAGACTGGCGGCTGCCGCCGCCAAAGCCGACCGAATCCGTTTCCCACGTGCTGTAGCGGCCGCCCACGATGAGCTTGAGCGGATCGGCAAGATTGAAGCGCAAGGCGCCGTACCAGCCCGTTTGCTTGGTGGTGTACCGATTGGCGGTGACCGAATCGCTGCTCCATTCCGGCTCCGGATACGAGCCGTCCCAGTCGAGGAAATTGCCCACGGCCGCGCTCGACAGGGCCGAGCGGTAGTCGAAGTCGCCGTGCTGGCGGTTGAAGCTGGCGCCCACGACAGCCTCGTGGCGGCGGCCGAACAGCGTGAACGGACCGGATGCCTTGACGTCCAGGCTGTTCTGCTTGCGGTCTCCCACGTACCACGCCGGCGATGCGTTCACACCCAGGCCGGTGTCGCGGTCGGGCCAGCCATAGAGATAGAGAAGCTTGGCATCCATCTCGTTCTTTGAATGCGATCCCACCGCGTTGACAGTCCAGCCATTGTCGAAGCGGTGTTCCAGGCTGGCGAAAGCGCCCTGGGTCGTGCTACCCCACGAACTCCAGTCCGCCCCGGTGTTCAGCGAACGGCTCCAGTCCGTGCGGCCGCCGTCGGCGTACCAGAGCGGGAAGCCGCCCCAGCTGCTGCGTTTCGGGTCGTTGTCCTGGTAATTGAAACCCACGCTCAGCGTCGTGCGGGAGGTGATGTCCGCGTCCACCACGCCATAGAACACCTTCTTGCGGTTCTGGTAGCCATCCAGGTAGGAGTGATTGTCCTGATAGGCCGAGACGATGCGTCCGCGCACACTGCCGGCGGAGTTGAGCGGCGTGGACAGATCCACCGTGCCGCGATAGGTGTCCCAGTTGCCAGCGCTGACGCTCATGTCCGCCTTGAACTCGCGGCTGGTGGCATGCTTGCGTACCAGGTTGATCGACGCGGACGGATTCCCCGCACCGGTCAGCAGGCCGGTGGCGCCCCGCACCACCTCGACCCGGTCATAGATGATGGGATCGAGCGATGACTCGCCCGCGGCATAGCCGGTGTCGAAGCTCGTCGGAATTCCGTCATACATGTAGTTGCTGACGCTGAAGCCGCGGGAATTGAACGAATACCGCTCGCTGTCATAGTTCTGCACCGAAATACCCGGCGTGCTCGCCATCACGTCAACCAGCGAAAGCATGCTCTCGTCGTCCATGCGTTGCCGCGTGACCACCGTGACCGACTGCGGCGTTTCACGCAATGTCAGCGGCAGCCCCGTACTGGCGGCGGTGGCGCGCGGCGTATACGAACCGGTGCCCTCGGTGGTGGTGCTGTCGGCGTTGCCGATCACCTGTACGGACTGCAAGGTGGCCACGCCCTCGTCCTGAGCCGTGGCAGTGCCGCAGGCCAGTGCCATCAGCACCAGGCAAGGCGTGCGCCGCAGGACGAGGCGTGGACGAACGGAACGAGTGCGGCCGGCGGGCCCGGGGTGTTGCATGTTGGCTTCCTTTCCCATGTTGAAACTTCTAATGGGAAGAAAGTGTAATGCAAACAATTCTCAGGTGCGTTATTGAATAACCAAGTATCACCTGCTGGACGTCCGTATCGTTTTGGGAACGCAACCTGGTTGCAGGCAGACCGCCCGGCCGGCCGGGTAGCTTGTCGAATCGCGCGCCAAAATGAAAACTGGCGCGGCCATCGTCGCGGCCGCGCCAGAAATTCCGGCTACCCGGTAGCGGCCAAGGCCGCTCGTGGCTGTGCCTCAGCCCGCCTTGCCCGCCGACGCCAACGCCTGCGCCGCGGGCTCGCCCGCGTCCGCACAGGCCGCCGGGCTGCGCTCGGCAAGCGCTTCCAGCAACTCGGACGACGGCACGAAGAACAGGCCGCCCGTGACCGCGTGGCTGAAGTCGAGCAGGCGGTCGTAATTGCCGGGCGGACGTCCGACGAACATGTTCTCCAGCATCAGCTCGATGGGACGCGGCGAACGCGCGTAGCCGATGAAGTACGTGCCGAATTCCCCGGATCCCGGCCGGCCGAACGGCATGTTGTCGCGCAGGATCTTCAGTTCCTGGCCGTTTTCCTCGATGGTCGTCAGGGCGCTGTGCGAGGACGAGGGCTTGATGTCGTCGTCGAGTTCCACGTTGGACCACTTGTGGCGGCCGATGACCCCTTCCTGGCCTTCGACCGTCAGCGCATTCCAGGCCTTCATGTCGTGCAGGTACTTCTGCACCAGCACGTAGCTGCCGCCGGCGAACTCGGCGTCCTCGTCGCCGATGACGGTGAAGTCGAATGCTTCCTGCCCTTCCGGATTCTCGGTCCCGTCGACGAAGCCGATGATGGCGCGGCGGTCGAAGTAGCGAAAGCCATGGACCTCATCCACGACCGTCACGGCATCGCCCAATCCGCCCAGCAACAAGGTGGCCAGTTCGAAGCAGAAATCCATCGAGTCCGCGCGGATGTGCAGCAGCAGGTCGCCCGGCGTCGCCATGGCCAGGCGCTCGCCGGAACCGAACTCGCGGAAAGGGTGCAGCGCGGCGGGACGCGGCGCGCCGAAAAGCGTGTCCCAGGCCGTGGAGCCGAAGGCGGTGACACAGGAAAGATTCTGCTCGGGCGCGCGCGTGCCCACCGTGCGGACAACGGCGGCGACATCGGCGCACCAGCCACGCACGGTTTCGGCGGCGGCGGCGCCTTCGTTGAGGGTGGCCACGATGAAAATCGCGTGGCGGGTCGTCGTATTGTGGACGGCTTGGGATAGGGGCTGACGGTCAGACATCGGATCGGGGACCTCAAGAAAGCGAGCGCGGCGGCGCGAAAGGGCTAGTCCGATTCTAAGCGCGGACTGTGTACGTGCGCACCCGATTGGTTACGGCACCGCCCTCAACCACTCGCTCACCACATCCAGCACGATGCGGCTTTGTTCGCGGTGCGGCACATGCCCGCAGTTCTCCAGCAGCACAGGGCGGCCGCCGGCCAGCGCCGCGATCTTTTCCTGGTGTTTGGGGGAACCGTATTCGTCGATTTCGCCATGCAGGGCAAGCACGGGGCAACGCACCTGGCGCAATTGCTCGTCCAGGTTCCAGGCGGCAAACTCGGGCGACAGCCAGGTGTTGATCCACGCGCCCAGCACCCATTCGGCTTTCTCGCCGTGATACTTCTTCAGCCGGTCCAGCTGGCCGGGTTCTGCGAAATTCTGCTTGGCGGCCCGTATGCCTTCCAGTGTGCGGTCTTCGGCAAACATCTGTGCGGACTCGGTGATCAGCGCCCGGCAATCGTCGGCATACACGCCGGCGCAGCAGACAGCCATGCCACCGCCCACGCTATGGCCGAACCCCACGTAGGGGCCGATGCCCAGCGCTGCGCGCAGGCTGCGGAATCCGCCCTGCGCTTCTTCTTCCACAAAGCCGGGTTCGAACACGGCGGTATTGGGATCGGAGCGGCCAAAGCCCAGGCGGTCATAGGCGATGACGCTGCGCCCGGTGGCCTGCGCCAGTTGTTCAGGGAAATCGCGCCACAGCTCCACGCAACCCAGCGAATCATGGAACAGCACGATGGGCGCTGCGGCAGCGGTCTCACCGGCGGGATCCCAGCGCCGCGCGAAAAGGCGGCCCTGGCTGGTGTTCACGTAGACATCCTGGCTGGTAACGGCAAGCATGAAAAGTCCTGGGGAGAGTATGCGACGATGCGCCATCGCACCGCGCTCCGATTATAGGAAAGCCGGCGGCCTCACCGCAGTCCGGACACCACGCCTGCGGCGATGATGAGCAGGACCAGCGCGGAAATCGCCGTGTAGGCGTAGTCGCGCTCGCGCAGGAAAATGGCCAGCATCAGCGCCACCCGCGCCACTGGCAGCAGGATGAACAGGGCCACCCCGACCTTGACGAGTCCAAGGTCCCGCAGGCCGCCATGCGCGGGCAACAGGAAATCCACAGCCATGCCGGCGGCGATGAGGGCCGAGGCGAGCCAGGTTCCGTACCACAGCAAGCCGGCGATGGCGCGGTCGCGCCGCGCCTGTTTGTCCACCGTCTGCGTCATGCCGGGCCTCGCGGGATATGCACGCCCAACGCGCTCAGCAGCATCTGCACAGCCAGCAGGGACAGCACGATCACGAAGAACAGCCGCAGCTTGTCCGCCGGCAGGCCCATCAGCAGGCGGGCGCCGAGCAAAGCGCCCGCGACCGAACCCAGCGCGACCGGTCCGGCGATGCCTATGTCGATGTCGCCGCGCACGAAATAGGCGCCGGCGCTGGCGGCGGCGGTCACGCCGATCATGAAATTGGACGTCGCCGACGAGACCTTGATGGGCAGCTTCAGCGCGGCATCCATGGCCGGAATCTTGAGCACGCCCGAGCCTATTCCGAGCAAGGCCGAAATCAGCCCCGCGCCATACATCAGCGACAAACCCAGCGGCACGCGGTCCACCTGATAGTGCACCTCCCGGCCCAGCGCGCGGTCGGGGAAGCTTGCGTGCAGGCGCAACGCGGTGGCCCAGCTGGCGGCGCCGGGCGCAATCGCCACGGCCTCGCGCCGGCGCGCCAGCATCTGCTGCGCGGACAGCGCCAGGATCACTGCGAACAGGCCGTAGAGAAATCCGGTCGAGACGATGCCGATGAGGAACACGCCGGTCAGCGCCCCCAGCGTGGTGGCCGTCTCCAGGACGATGGCAAGCCTGACGTTGGTCAGCCGCCCTTTCAGGAAAGGCGCGGCGCTGCCGCAGGAACAGGCGATCACCGAGATGATGCTGGCCCCGATGGCGACATGGATGTCCACGCCGAACAGCAGCGTCAGGATGGGCACGATGAAGATGCCGCTGGCCATCCCCAGCACCCCGCCCAGCGCGCTGGCGCCGAAGGCGGCGGCGAACAGCCAGAAGATCGTCGAGGTCTCCATGGCCGCCGCTTCAGGTCGGCTTGCGTGGCTGGCGCGCCAGGCGGGTACTGAAGCGGATCAGGTCGCCGCGGTAGTACAGCTTTTCGTAGTCGACGGGCCGCTGCCCCTCGGTGTAGGACGTGCGCTCGATGAGGAAGATCGGGCTTCCCGCGGCGACGCCCAGCGCCTGCGCGACGCGTTCGTCTGCCGTCACCGCTTCCAGCTGGTACTCGGCCTCGATCAGCGGCAGGTCGTAGCGCAGCTCCAGCAGGTCGAAGATGGGCTCGGCCTCCAGGTCGTTGCTGGCGACTTTTTCGCCCACGTCCAGCGGTAGATAGGTTTCATCAAACGACATGGCCACGCCGTCCGCCAGCCGCACTCGCTCGATCCGATAGACCAGCGCGCCGCGCGCCACGCCCAGTTGGCGGGCGACGTCTTCCGTGGCCGGCACCGGGCGCTTGTCCAGCAGGCGCGCGGTCGCCCGGCGGCCGAGCGCGGTCATGTCCTCGACGAATCCGCTCAGGGCCGTCAGCGGCTGCATCAGCTTGGGCTCCGTGACGAACGTGCCTTTGCCGCGCCGGATTTCCACCAGCCCGCGCGCAACCAGGTTTTCCACCGCCTTGCGCACCGTGCTGCGGCTGACGGCGAAGCGCTCGATCAGTTGATCTTCCGTCGGCAACCGGTCGCCAGGCGACAGGCTGCCGGACGAGATTTCCGCAGCCAGGGCCATTTCCACCCGGGCATAAAGAGGAGCGTATTCGGTGTCGTTTTGCATGAAATCATCATAACATCATGATGTCATGATGACGCAAGGGCGAACATGCATTACGGATGACGACGCCGGCAACTGGTAGTCTTCGCAGGCCTGCCCGGCGCCTTCCGCGCCGGCGCCACTCTCAAGCGAGACACGATATGAGCAATTTCATGCACAGCGCCTCCGTTCCCGTCCTGACGCAAATGCTGTCGGCCCTGTCCGACGTGCTGAAGAAAGCGGAAGCCCACGCCACGGAAAAGAACATCGATCCGGACGCCTACCTGGGCGCCCGCCTGTTCCCCGATATGTTCCCGCTGTCGCGCCAGGTGCAGATCGCCGCGGATTTTGCAAAGGGCATCGCCTCGCGCCTGGCTGGCGCGGAAGTGCCTTCGTGGCCGGATAGCGAAGCCACCTTCGCGGGCCTGCAAGCCTTGATCGCCAAGACGCTGGAGCACCTGGCTTCGTTCGGCCCCGAACAGTTCGCGCAGAGCGAAGCGCGCGAAATCGTGCTGCGCCCCGGCACGCCCAAGGAAAAGAAACTGAGCGGCAGCGCCTATCTGCTGCACTATGGGCTGCCGCAGTTCTTCTTCCATGTGACCACGGCCTACGACCTCCTGCGCCACAACGGCGTGGAAATCGGCAAGCGCGATTACATGGGCAAGTACTGATCCGTGTCAGCGGGCCTCAAGCCATTGAGGCCCGCGCCCGGCGGCTACTCCGCGTAGCCCGGGTTGCGGCGGTCCAGGCGGCGCAGCAGTCCCGGCCAGGCCAGCATGGCCTTGTGCGCGCGGTCGGCCTGCGATTCCACCGTGGCGTTCTTCAGGATGTCAGGCGGGATGTAGGTCAGTTCGCCACCGGCCTGGGCCCGCACCTGCACCATGCAGGCGGCCTCCAGCCGGTGCATGGCCTGGAACGCTTCGGCCATGCTCTGCCCCACGGTCAACAGGCCATGGTTGCGCAAGATGAGATAAGTGTTGCTGCCCAGGTCCCGTACCAGGCGAGGCTGTTCCTCGGGATTGAGCGCCAGGCCTTCGTAGTCGTGGTAGCTGAGCGAACGCAGCACGATGAACGCGAACTGCGACAGCGGCAGCAGGCCGGCCTTCTGCGCCGACACCGCCACGCCGTTGATGGAGTGCGTATGCAGCACGCACATCGCGTCCTTGCGAGCCGCGTGGATACAGCTATGGATGGTGAAGCCGGCTGGATTGATGTCGTACTCCGACTCCATCACCTTGCGCCCGTCCAGATCGATCTTGACCAGGCTCGATGCCGTGATTTCGTCGAACATCATGCCGTAGGGGTTGATCAGGAAATGTTCGGTCCCCGGCACCTTGGCCGTGATGTGGGTGAAGATCAGATCGTCCCAGCCGAACAGCGCCACCAAACGGTATAGCGCCGCCAGATCCTTGCGGACCTCCCATTCCGTCGCGCTGACCTGTTCGCGCACGCTGGCGCCCTTGCCTGCCGTATCCATGTTGTCTCCGTGTCTTGATGATTGCCCGCCGCGATCGGGCGGACGCTGTCTGTCACTTTATTCGTTTTGGCGGCGGCCGGCACGGGGCGCGGCCAAGGAGCGGTCACCCCGTCTCATAAAAAAAGGCGCCCGTCGGACGCCCTGTTCGTTTCCAGCCGTTTATTGCGGTTCGATCACTGCGGTTCGATCTTCGCGTCGATCGCGCGCTGGGTCCAGACCTGGCGCTGCGACTGCGCGAAGGCCTGGTGTTCAGCCACGCTGTTGGGCGAGACCTGCATGCCCAGGGATTCGAAGCGCTGCAGCACGTCCGGCTCGCGCAGGATGGCGGCGACTTCCTGGTTCAGTTTCTGCACGATGGCGTCGGGCGTCTTGGCCGGCACGGCCACGCCGACCCACACGACCAGGTCGAACTTCTGGTAGCCCAGCTCGGCCAGCGTCGGCACGCTGGGGAACTCCTTGGCGCGTTCATGGCCCGTGTAGGCCAGGCCACGCAGCTTGCCGGCCTGCATGAACGAGGTCACGACAGAGAGGTCGGCGAACAGGTAGTCGACGTGGCCGCCCAGCAGGTCGGTCACGGCCGGCGGCTGGCTCTTGTACGGCACGCCGTTGGCCGCGGCGCCCGCCACCGTGTTGAAGGTGGCGCCGGCGATCTGGCTGGTGGGCGAGCCATACGCGTAGTTCAGGGGCTTGGCCTGCGTGGCCTTGACCAGTTCCTGCAGCGACTTGTAGGGCGCGTCCTCGCGCACCACCAGCATCATCGGAATGGTGGCGATGCGCACGACGTGGGTGAAGTCGCCGGTGGGATCGAACGGCAGCTTGCGGAACAACGCCGGCGTGGCCGAGTGCGTCGAGCTGCTGGTGAGGATCAGCGTGTAGCCGTCGGGCTGGGCGCGCGCGACGAACGAGGCGCCGATGGTGCCAGACGCGCCGGGCTTGTTCTCGATGACGACGGGCACGTTCAGGCGTGGGCCGAGCTTCTCGGCAATGATGCGCGCGCTGGTGTCGGTGGCGCTGCCCGGAGAGAACGGCACGACGATGGTGATGGGCTTGTCAGGATAGGCGCCCTGCGCCAATGCCACGGACGGCAGTGCGCCAGCCAGCGCGGTCAGGACGGTGAGGCTGCCAGCGGCCAGCAGGCGGCGGCGGACGCCGAACGGTCGGATCATGCTTGTCTCCTGTGAGGGGCCGCGGGTCGGCCTCTTGAACTCTGACCGTATGATGCTTGCGACCCGTTTATCCCAACAAGGGACTAATTTTCATAGACTTATTCCAAACCAGGATTAATTCTCTGAAGCCTGGCGCTGCCGCAGATATTCCTCGGTCGCCTGCAGGAAGGCTGAAGCCGCCAGCGACAGCCGCGCGTTGCGGCGCTGGATGAGCCAGAGTTCGTGCCCGTGCTTGCGAGCGCCGTCTATGGCGAGGATGCGCAGGCCCAACTGCCGCGCCAGATCGCAGGCATAACCGGGCACGACCGTTATCCCCAGGCCCGCGCCGACCAGCTTCAACGCCGAGGTCAGCATGCCGGCCTCGATGCGGTAGCGGAATTCCAGGTTCAGGTCGGCCGCCACGCGGTCCAGGCTGCGCCGCACGCTATACACGTTGCGTAGCATGATGTGATCATGGGCGGCCACGTCGGCCCATGACACTGAACGCTTGCGCGTCAACGCATGGCGCGGTGCGCACACCGCGTACATGGTGTCGCGATAGATGACCCGGGTGGCCAGTTCTTCCGAAGGGATTTCGACCGAGACGATGCCGAAGTCGGCGCGGCCGTTGCGCACGTGCTCGATGGTGTCGTCGGTGGAAAGTTCGAACAAATCCAGCTTCACGCTGGGATGGGCGCGGTGATAGTCGGCCACCACCTCGCCCAGCAGGCCGACCATCATCAGCGGCGAAGTGGCCACGCCCACCGTGCCGCGCTCCAGCGTGCGCAGGCCCGACATGCTGCGCTCGGCGGCGCGCACGGTGCCCAGGATTTCCTGGGCATAGGCGTAGAAATCCGCCGCGCCGTCGCAGGGCGTGACGCTGCGGGTGGAGCGCTCGAACAGCGGCTGGCCGACCTCGGCCTCAAGTTCGGCGCAGAGCTTGCTGACGGCCGATTGCGTCACGAAGGCCGCGCGCGCGGCCGCCGTGAAACTGCGCAGTTCGTATAGCGCGCAAAACACGCGCAATTGCTTGAGAGTGATGTTCATGGTCGAAGTCGCCACCAGGCGCCGCCGGCCATGCCGGCCTCAGCGCGCAGGCTCGAGCATATCGCGATCGGCATCCTGGCGCGGCGCCTGGCGCCTGATCTCGCCCGGCGTGCGCGAGAAGCGCACCGGGATGCCGGCGGCCACCAGCGGCCCTTCGGTCGGATGTTCCACGCGCTGGAAGAAGCCCGTCGCCTTCAGGTGCGGATCCTCGAACAGGGCTTCCGGCGTGTTCACCCGCGAGTGCGGAATGTCCGCGTCCGCCAGCAGCGCCAGCCATTCCTCGGTACCGCGCAAGGCGACGATGTCCGCCAGGTCCTGATAGAGCTCGTCGAAGTGCCGCGCGCGTGCGCTTGCGTCGACATAGCGCGCGTCCGCCGCCAGGTCCGCACGTTCGGCCAGGGCGAAGAAGCGCCGCCACTGCGCGTCGGTGTAGGGCAGCAGCGCCAGGTAGCCGTCGCGCGTACGGTAGGGACGCCGCTGCGGCGACAGCACGCGGCTGTAGCCCATGGGTCCCCGCGGCGGCACGAAGCTGTGGCCGCTCATGTGTTCGATCAACGTGAAGGAGACCAGGGTCTCGAACATGGGAACCTCAACCGCCTGCCCCTGACCCGAACGCTCGCGCTCGTACAGCGCCATGGGTATGGCGTAGGCCAGCGTCAGGCCCGCCACCTTGTCGGCAAGGATGGTGTTCACATAGGCCGGCGCGCCGCTGTTGCGCCCCTGCAAATCGGCCAGGCCGCTCATGGCCTGGATGATGTCATCGAAGGCCGGACGCGCCGCATAGGGGCCGTCCTGGCCGAAGCCCACGGCCGAGCAATGGATCAGGCGCGGGTTGCGCGCGCGCAGCGTGTCCGCGTCCAGGCCCAGGCGCGCCAGGGCCGCCGGACGCACGTTGGACACGAACACGTCCGCGCCATCGATCAGGCGCAGCAGGCTTTCGCGATCGGCCGGCGTCTTGGCATCCAGCGTCACGCTGTACTTGTTGCGGTTGAGGTTCAGGTAAGCCGGCCCCATGCCCGGACTCGCGGCCGGAGCCGAGCTGCGGAACACGTCGCCTTCGGGCGCCTCGACCTTGATGACCTCCGCGCCCATGTCGGCGAGGATCTGCGTGCCGTACGGCCCCATGGCCACCGACGTCAGGTCGATGACGCGCACGCCCGCGAGCGGACCGGCCATTACTTGGCCTCCTGCTGCTTCTTGCGATTGACGAAGGGCGCCATGTAGCGGCGCGGCTCGTCGGTGGTGAAGGCCTCGCCGAACGCCGCCACGCTGCGATCCAGGCCGGCCTCGACAGTCGACTCGCTCCAGTAGCGCAGCAGGGCCTTCTGCGAACGCACGGCGATCGGACCGCTTTCGGCGATGGGCGCCACGGTGCGTTCGACCAGGGCGTCCAGCGCGCCGGCCTCGCTGACGAATTCCAGGAAGCCCCACTGCCGGGCCTGGGTCGCGTCCACGGTCTCGCCGGTCAGCAGCAGCCAGTTGGTGGGGCCGGGACCGATGATGGCCGGCAGCAGCACGGCGTGGATCACGGACGGAATGCCCACGCGCACCTCGGGCATGCCGAAAACCGCGTCCGCCGAGCCCAGGCGGATATCGCAGGCCGCGGCCAGCTCCATGCCGGCGCCCAGGCAGAAGCCGGGAATGCGGGCAATGGTGGGCACGGGAATCGCGGCCACGGCGTCGCACAGGTCGCGCAGCCGGGTAATGAACTCGCGCGCGCCCTGCGGGTCGAGTTCGGCCATTTCATAGATGTTGGCGCCGCCCACGAAGGCACGCTCGCCCGAGCCGCGGATGACGACGGCGCGGGCATCGTCCTGCGCGCCAATCCAGCGGGCGGCCTCGGTCAGGCTCAACGTGACCGCCGAGGCCAGGATGTTCAGGCTCTTGGCATCGTGGATCTGCAAGGTGTAGACGCCGCGCTCGTCGCGGGTCACGAGGGCATGGGAAAAGGCGGGAATAGGCGCGGTCATGGAAACTCCAGCTAGGGTTATCGTCACCGATGCTAAGGGCGAGGTTTCATTACAACAAACGAGTAATTTTCATTAAATAAGTCTGGAATGGAATAAATACCGAAGCACGGGCGGCTTGGGTACGATAGCCGCCCAACCGCAACCCGCGCGGATGCTCGAAGCCCGATGAACCACGCCCCACCCTCGCATCATTACACGCCCGGCCGCCTGACATCCTTCTACTGGCGCGGCGACGCCATGCGCAGCCGCAGCGTCAGCGGCACGGTGCTGACCGCCACGCTGGACGTACCCGTGCCGCCCGCGCGCGTGCTGTCGGATTGGGAGCGCGAGATGGCCACGCGCCTGTATCTGGAACCCGGGGACGTGGAGCAGATGCCGCTGGCGCGCACGCAGGCGCGCTGGCCCGAATACGGACTATGCCTGCAAGCCATGCGCGACTGGACGCACGACCGGGGGCTGTCCGACGTGCTGGCGAGCGCCGACATCGCCCTCATGGCCTGCCGCGGCGCCCGCTACCACCATGACGGCGGCCAATATGGCGGCGCCGCCTTCTGCAATCTGTTCCTGGGCGAAGACCGGGGCCTGGACGTGCATTTCCCGGCCGCCGGCCTGCGCATTCCGCTCCTGCGCGGCACCGCCATGATCTTCGATACCTGCCAGCCGCATGCCGTCATCCCGCGCGACGGCACGGGTTTTCGCGAGGCGGACTTCGCGGCCGGTTTGGAGCTGGCGCAATTGTTCCTGACGTGGGAACTGCCGATCGAGGACCCTCGCATCGCAAGCGCGCTCGGCATCGCCTTCGATGTCGATCCGGCTACCGCCGCGCGGCTGGATGAGGAACAAGTGCGGATGGATGGAGCCCGGGCGGCGATCGATCCGGAATCCGGGCGGTGGCTGGCTGAGGACTGAAGCGGCAACGCAGCACGCCGGCGATCAAGACCCCGGCAGCGCCGCCCCCATGGCGGCAAACAAACCGCCGCACACCTTGTTGAAACGCCGGCCGGCGCGCTCCAGCCAGGGGCGCACGCGATGCGCCAGTCGCGCCAACACGTACTCGACCAGGAACTCCACCACCACGAAGGTCCCGGCCATGATCGCGAACTGCGTGTACAGGCTGCGCGCAGGATCAATGAACTGCGGCAGGAAGGCGCCGTAGAACAGCAGGGCCTTGGGATTGGAAATGGCCGACAGCAGGCCCTGGCTGAACATGCGCATGCCACGTATGCGCGGCATGTCAGGGGCCGGCTGCAACTGCACGCCCGGGGCGCGCCAGAGCTGGATGCCGAGCCAGATCAGATAGGCCCCGCCCGCCCACTTCAATACCGTCAGCGCTGGGCCCCAGGCCTTGAGCAAGGCGCTGATGCCCAGCATCGACAAGGCGATGAGCGCGACAAAGCCCACTGCGCCGCCCGCGATGGTGCACAGGGCCTTGCGGTGCCCATGCAGTGCCCCATGGGTCAGCGCGAGCAGCGTGTTCGGTCCGGGGGTTACCGACAGGCCGATGACCGCGACCAGATAGATGAGCCAGCTATGCAGCGCCATGGCGGAGTGCGTGAAAGAAGGGAAAGCGGCCAGTCTAGACCGCGGCGCCAGAGCTGCGCAAATGCGGCCGGAATGGAAGCGGACCGGCAGGCGCCGCTCCCCCCTTCCGCGCCGCCTGCTCTGGCGGCCTGCCGCTCAGCGGCGGAACCCTCCACCATGGAATCCGCCGAAGCCGCCGCCCCAGCCCTGTCTCTTATACACATCT
>NZ_QWFB01000065.1:0-58966 GCF_003576205.1 Achromobacter sp. K91
CTCGGAGATGTGTATAAGAGACAGTCTTCTTGTTGCGCGATCAGCTTGTCCAGTTCCGCCGCCACTGCCGTGGACTTGCCCGTCCTGGCCCAATCGGCCGGGGTCTGGCCCTTGGTATCGCGCGACCCCACGTCCGCCCCCGCCTTGAGCAGCAGGTCCACCATGGGCTTGCGGCCCGACAGTGCCGCCATCATCAGCGGCGTTTCGCCATTGGGCGCGGGCGCGTTGACCATGGCCTTGTGCGCCAGCAGCAGGCGCGCCATTTCCAGCTGGCCCTTCGAGGCCGCGTAATGCAGCGGCGTCCAGCCCAGGCGGTTGACCTGGGCGCCGCGCGCGATCAGCTTCTTGGCGCGTTCGGTCTGGCCGGCGATGGCCAGGTACATCAGCGGCGTCTCGCCCGCCGGGTTCTCGGCGTTGACGTCGGTGCGCTTGTCGGCGGCGATTACGTCGAACACCTTCCAGGCGCCGTCCACCACCGCGCGCATCAGCGCGGGCTGGCCATTCTTGTAGCGCACGTTGGGATCTTCGCCGCGCGCCAGCAGTTCCTTGATGTCGTCCGGGTAGTCATTGGCGACGTAGACCCACCAATCGCCGGGATTGGCGGCCTGCGCCGCAGCGGGAACCGCCATGCCCACGGCCAGCGCCAGCAGCGCTCCACGGCAACACGACAAGAAGGCGTTCTGGACGGAAGCGTTGCGGGCAGCCATGGATTTCCTATAAATCACTTTAAATAAATTAGATTAGATTATTTCTTTATCTTATTGAAAAGACGGAAGAAATTTTCGGTTGATGCACGCGCCACTTCGGCCACGGGTATGCCCCTGAGATCCGCGATCTTCTCGGCCACGTGGATCACCTTGGACGGATCGTTCAGCTTGCCGCGGTACGGCACCGGCGCCAGATACGGCGAATCGGTTTCGATCAGCAAACGGTCCAGCGGCACCTTGGCGGCCACTTCATGCACGATCTGCGCATTCTTGAAGGTCACGATGCCGGACAGGGAAATATAGAAGTTCTGGTCCAGCGCAGCCTGTGCCACTTCCCAATTTTCGGTAAAGCAATGCATCACGCCGCCGACCTCGGCCGCGCGCTCTTCCCGCAGCATGCGCACGGTGTCCTCGGCGGACGAGCGCGTGTGCACGATCAGGGGCAGGCCCGTGTCGCGGGCGGCGCGAATGTGGCGGCGAAAACGCTCGCGCTGCCAGTCCAGCGGTTCGGACAGGCGGTAGTAGTCCAGCCCGGTCTCGCCGATGGCCACCACCTTGGGATGCTCGGACAGGCGCGCCAGCTCTTCGGGCGTGGGGTCCGGAGTGTCTTCGTAATCGGGATGCACGCCGACCGAGGCCCACAGATTGGCCTGCGGTTCGACCAGCGACATCAAGCCCGGCCATTCCGGCATGTTGACGCTGACGACCAGCGCGTGGGTGACCTGGTTGGCGGCCATCCGGTCAAGAATGGCCGGCAGGTCGGCCGCCAGTTCCGGGAAGTTCAAATGGCAGTGGGAATCGACGTACATGATGAGTCTGGATACAAGTGCCGCGGCGCTGCGCCCTTTGCCGGACGAAGCGCCGCCGGATCAAGGGCTTACGCCAGGCAGGATAGCACCACGCGCTGCAGGGTCGCGTGGGCGAAGAGCTTGGCGTTCAAAGGATGGGTGGCCAGCGCGCGCTGGCGCGTCAGCCAGCGCGCGGCCTCGGCGACCTTGGCCGGATTCATGCGCGCGGCAACCTGCGCGACCGCGCTGCCCAGGGCCGGGAAGTAGCGCGACGGCGCCCCCGCGCTGGCCAGCATCAGGTCGGTGTACAGGCGCTGCAAGGCGTCGATCCACTCAGTGGCCGCCACCTTTTCCAGGGCCTCGGCCAGCGTGCCCACGTCGGGCGACTGGCCCTTGGACAGCGGCCCGACCAGCTGGGTCAGCCAGGGCGGACAAGCGGCCTCGTTAGACTGGGCAAGCCTCAACGCCGCCAGCGGCGCGCCGCCGGCGGCCGCCAGCCATTCGCGGGCCGGTTCCACGTTTTGCTCGCGCAGCCATTGCAGCGCGGTGTCCGGGTCGGGCGCCGGCAGCGGCAGGCGGCGACAGCGCGACACCAGCGTGGGCAAAAGGCGGTCCGGCGCGTCCGCGACCAGCAGGAACACCGTGTGCGGCGGCGGTTCTTCCAGCACCTTGAGCAAGGCGTTGGACGACACCACGTTCAGCGCATGGGCCGGGTACAGCAGCGCCACGCGCCAGCCGCCGCGGTGCGTTGCGGTGTTGAACCAGGACTCCAGGGAGCGGATCTGGTCTATGCGTATTTCCTTGGACGGCGCGCGCTTGGCTGCGCCCGTGGCAGGTTCGGCGTCCTCAGAGGGCTCGGCGGCGTCCGCCCCCTCTTCCACCGCCACGGCTTCGGGCCGGATGCGGCGCAAGTCGGGATGATTGCCGCTGGCGAACCAGGCACAGGCGGCGCAACGGCCGCAGGCCAGGCCGTTGTCCGGGGTTTCGCACAGCAGGCTGGCCGCCGCGGCGACCGCGAAGTCCAGCTTGCCGATGCCGGCCAACCCATGGATCAGCCAGGCGTGGGCGAAGCGGTCGCGGTTGCCCAGCCAGTTGCGCGCCGTCTCGGCCTGCCAGGGCAGGAACTGCGGCGCGTTGGAAGCCGTGGCGTCCTCATCTTTGGCGGCGCGGGTCGCGTTCATGCCGCCTGCCCCAGCAATTCACGCAGTCCCGCCTCCAGGCCGGTGCGGATCTGGGCAATGGATTGGGTGGAATCGACAATGCGGATGCGCTTCGGATCAGCCTCGGCGCGGGCGTGGTAGGCCTCGCGGGTGCGCTCGAAAAAGGCCGCGCCCTCGCGCTCGAAGCGGTCCGGCTCGCGCGCGTCGGCCAACCGGGCGCGCGCCACTTCCAGCGGCACGTCGAAGAGCCAGGTGCGGTCGGGCTGGCCCGCCTGCATCCAGGCTTCCAGCGCGGCCACGCGCGCCGCGCCCAGGCCGCGCCCGCCGCCCTGGTAGGCATAGGTGGCATCGGTGTAGCGGTCGCAGACCACCCAGGCGCCGCGCGCCAGCGCGGGTTCGATGACCTGGTGCAGATGTTCGCAGCGTGCGGCGAACATCAGGAGCGTCTCGGTGTCCAGCCCCATGGGGTCGGTCAGCAGCAAGGCGCGCAACTTCTCGCCCAAGGGCGTGCCGCCGGGTTCGCGGGTGGACACCACGTCCAGCCCCTGCGCGCGCAGGAAATCGGCGATCCAGACGGTGTGCGTGCTCTTGCCCGCGCCGTCCACGCCTTCCAGCGTGATAAAGCGTCCGCGCGTGGTCATTGGTCTTGTCCTTGTACTTGTGCCTGTCCCTGATCCGGCTCGGGCGCGGCGTCCGGCGCCGGGCTGGTGCTGGGCGCGGCTGCGGGCGTGCCGTTGGCCTGGTTGCCATTCGCTGCGCCGCGGCTCGAAGCCGGGCCGGGCGCGGCATTCTGGCTTTGGCCCAGGATATAGCGGGAAACGTTGCGGTTGTGCTCGTTCAGGTTGACCGAGAACTCGCTGGTGCCGTTGCCGCGGGAAACGAAAAAGAGGAACTTGTGCTGCTCCGGCTGCACCGCGGCCAACAGCGCCGCGCGGCCAGGCGCCGCGATCGGCGTGGGCGGCAGGCCCGGACGCGTATAGGTGTTCCAGGGCGTGTCGGTCTGCAGGTCGCGCTTGCGGATGCGCCCCTGGTACGCGTCGCCCATGCCGTAGATCACGGTGGGATCGGTCTGCAGCAGCATGCCGATCTTGAGCCGGTTGGTGAATACGCCGGCCACGCGGCGGCGGTCCGGGCCGTGGCCGGTTTCCTTTTCAACGATCGATGCGAGCACCAGGGCCTCGTAGGGCGTGGTCACCGGCAGGTCCGGCTGGCGCTTGGCCCAGGTGTCCTGCAGGATGCGCTGGCCTTCCTGGTAGGCGCGGCGCAGCAGGTCGTAATCGGTGCTGCCGGGCGTGAAGATGTAGGTGTCCGGGAAGAACAGCCCTTCCGGCTGCTTGATTTCCGAGCCCAGGCGTTCCATCAGTTCTTCATCGGTGGTTTCGCCCAGCGTCTGCTTGACGTCGGGATTCGCGCGCAGCGCCTGGCGGATCTGGCGGTAGGTCCAGCCCTCCAGGAAGGTGATCTGCCGCTGCGTCATGTCGCCGCGCGCCAGGCGTTCCAGCAACTTCCAGGGCGAGTCGCCGTTGATGGCCTGGTAGCCGCCCGCCTTCATCTGCTTGTCGAGCTCGGACAAGCGCGCCATCCAGATGAAGCCAGGCTCCCAGACCGGCACGCCGGCATCGTTGAGCACCCGCGCCACCGTGCGCGGGCTGCTGCCCGGATCCACCACGAAATCTATCCTGTCGGCCCTCAGCTGCATGGGCTTGTGCGCCCAATACCAGGCGCCGCCCACGGCTGCGGCGGCAGCCAGCGCGATCAACAGGAAAAACCACAGGACGAAAAAAAAGAGTCGCTTCTTCATAAGTGTCGGAAGTTTAATTGATCGCGCGGACCTGTTGCGGCTAAAGAGGGGCGGAACGTAGCGCGCGGCCCTGCGCGCCGCGGGGACATGGCCCAGCCCGGAGGGGAACACGGCTATCATCAGCACTTTGATGACGCGATAACACCGCCTCCATGCACGCTTTCCATTCTTCGATTCCCGTCCGCGCGGAAGGTTGCGCGCAAATTGCGCCGCTGGACGACTTCCTGGTCTTTGCCGCATCCGGCGCGGACGCCCTCGGCTTCCTGCACGGCCAGCTCACGCAGGACGTCACCGGCCTGCCCCGGGACGCCGCCCGCCTGGCCGGCTACTGCACCGCCAAGGGCCGCCTGCTGGCCACCCTGGTGATGTGGCGCGCCGCCCCCGGCGCGGACGACGCGCCCCAGCTCTATGGCCTGGTGCGCCAGGATCTGGCGCAGGCGCTGCTCAAGCGCCTGTCGATGTTCGTGCTGCGCGCCAAGGCCAAGCTCGCCGCCACGCCGCTGCATGTGGCGGGCGTGACGGCTTCGGCCACGGACGTGGCCGCGCTGGAAGCCGCCGCCGGCGCGCTGCCGCGCGAACCCTGGCAGCGCGCCGACCTGCCGTCCGGCACCTGGATCGCCGCGCCGTCCGCCGACGCGCGCCTGCGCTGGTGGTGGATCGCGTCCGACGAACAACTGGAACAGTCCGCCGCGCTGGCAGGCGCGCTAGGCCTGGCGCCGGCCGCGCAATGGCACGCCGCCGACCTGGCCGCAGGCATCCCGTGGATCACTGCGGCCACGCAGGACGTCTTCATCCCGCAAACGGTCAATCTGGACCTGATCCAGGGCGTCAGTTTCACCAAAGGTTGTTATCCGGGCCAGGAAGTGGTGGCGCGCAGCCACTACCGCGGCACGGTCAAGCGGCGCATGGCATACGGCACCATTGCCGACGCCGCAATCCAAGGCCAGGCGCTGGCCGGCATGGATGTCTATGACGCCAGCCAGCCCGGCGAACCCACCGGACGGATCGTGGACGCGGCCAGCGCGCAAGGCGCTGTCTCGGTGCTATTTGAAACCACGCTGGCGGCCTTGCCGGAAGGCGACCTGCGGCTGGGCGCCGCGGACGGTCCGCGCATTGCGGCCGCTGCGCTGCCCTACTCCATCACGCCGTAAACCAAAGGCCGCCGCGCCTGAGCCGGCGCGGTTGCGCCGGGCCGGACGCTCCCAAGCCGGCCCTTACACCGCCACGCCGAACAGCGCGCCCACCCCCGCCGTCACCGCCATCGCCAGGCCGCCCAGGATCGTCACCCGCAACGCGGCCGGCCCCTTGGGCGCGCCGCCTGCGCCCGCAGCCAGAGCGCCCAGGCCGGCCAGACAGGCGACCGATGCGCCGATGACCCACACAATCAATTGCGGCAAAGGCGCTGTCGCCGCCACGGCCAGCGGCAAGGCCGCGCCGCCCGCAAACGAGGCCGCAGACGCCACCGCGGCCTGCACCGGACGGGCGCGGTTATGGATGGAGATACCCAGCTCGTCGCGGGCATGCGCGTCCAGCGCATCGTGGCTGGTCAATTGCCGCGCCACCTGCTCGGCCAGGTCGCGGGTCAGGCCGCGCGCCACATAGATGTCGATCAGTTCGGCCAGTTCCTCGCCGGAATTGCGCTTGAGCGAGCGCTGCTCCATGCGCAGGTCGGCGGCCTCGGTATCGGCCTGCGACCGCACCGACACGTATTCGCCCGCCGCCATCGACAGCGCCCCCGCCACCAGTCCAGCCACGCCCGAGGTCAGGATGGCGTCATGCGTGACCTGGGCCGCTGCCACGCCGGTAATAAGGCTGGCGGTGGACACGATACCGTCGTTGGCGCCCAGGACGGCCGCGCGCAGCCAGTTGCTGCGGAAAATCCGATGATGTTCTTTTGAAGGCATTGCCAGAAACCCATGCGCCGCGCGATGAACGCGTGGCGGGTCCGGCTTGCGCAGGACCCGCCACGCGCGGGATTCAGCGCGGCGTCACGCGCACCGCGGTAAGCAAGCCTATCACGCAAAGCGTGGCTTGCTCGCCGTCGTACGCATGCACCTCGACCTGGCAGACGGACAGGCGCTTGCCCGGCTTGACCACGCGGCCGCTGGCCACGTAGCGGCTACCCTTGGCGGGCGCCAGGAAGTTCATCTTGAACTCCGAGGTCAGCACGTCCTCGCCAGGCCCAAACAGCGTGTAGGCGGCATAGCCGCCGGCGCTGTCGGCGATGGTCGTGGAAATGCCGGCGTGCAGAAAGCCGTTCTGCTGGCACAGGTCGGCTCGGTAAGGCAGCACGATGTCCACCCTGCCCGGCTCGACCACGTCCAGTTGCGCACCCAGCAATGTCATGATGCTTTGCCGGGCGAAGCTCTCCTGGACCCTGGCGGCCGGGTCCAGCGGCGCTTGCGATGACGCCATGTCAGTCCTGCTCGCGCTTGACCAGGTTGACGATGCTGGAGAAGTCCAGCTTGCCCGAACCGCCGGAGCTATGCAGCGAATACAGGTTGCGCGCCAGCTCCCCCAGCGGGATCGAGGCGCGCGCCGACAGGGCGGCCTCGGCCGCCAGGCCCAGGTCCTTGAGCATCAGGTCCACGCCGAAGCCGCCGGCGTAGCCCTTGGAGGCCGGCGCGTGCTCCATCACGCCGGGCCAGGGGTTGTAGAGTTCCGTGGCCCAGTTGCGCCCGGAGCTCTTGGCGATGATGTCCGACAGCACCTTGGGATCCAGCCCGTTGGCCACGCCCAGGGCCAGGGCTTCGGAGGTGCCCGCCATCAGGATGCCCAACAGCATGTTGTTGCAGATCTTGGCCACCTGGCCGGCGCCGGCCGGGCCTGCGTGGAAAATGTTCTTGCCCATTTTTTCCAGCACCGGACGGGCGCGCTCCAGCGCCGCGGCCTGGCCGCCGACGATGAAGGTCAGCGTGCCGGCTGCTGCGCCACCCGTGCCGCCGGACACCGGCGCGTCGATCATGGCGATGCCGCGCACCTCGGCCGCCTGCGCCACCTTGCGCGCCGAGTCCGGCGCGATGGTGCTGCATTCGATGACCAGCGCGCTGGACGGGATCTTGCCCAGCAGGTCCTCGCCCAGGTACAGCCCTTCGACGTGCTTGCTGGCGGGCAGCATCGAAACCACCACCTCGGCGCCCTTGACGGCTTCCGAAGCGGACGCGGCGGCGCGGGCGCCGGCGTCCGTCAGGGTCTTCACCGCTGCCGGCACCAGATCGAAAACCGTCACGCTATGTCCGGCCTTGACCAGATTCAATGCCATGGGCGCGCCCATATTGCCCAAACCGATAAACGCGATGCTGCTCATGATGTCTTGTCTCCTGTTGCTATTGCTATAGGTGTGAAACCATCGTGGTACTAGCGTTGCCGCGCCGGCGGGCGGCGGCCGGTCCGCCGCCGCGTCGCGCCTAGCGGCCTTCCTGGCCCAGGTCCGCCAACGGGTGGGGCTCGCCCTCGGGCCAGGGTTCGTCAAAGAATTTCTGCACCCAGGCGTCGGTCGCCATGTCGATGACGGCGGGATTCCAGCGCGGCTTCTTGTCCTTGTCGATCAGCAAGGCGCGGATGCCCTCGGCGAAATCGCCATGGGCGGTGCAGGCCAGCGCCGCGATGTACTCGGCACGGAAAACGTCGTCCAGCGAGCGCAGGCGCAGCCGCTGCTGCAGCGCGAACGACAGGCGCACCGATCCGGGCGAGCCGGCCAGCATCGTCTGCGCCGCGCGCGCCAGCCACGGATCCTCGTGGTCCTTCAGCGCGGCCAGTTCTTCGTAGATGTCGTCCAGGCGATTGCCGCTGCACAGGCTGTTGATCAGGAACGAGTGCTGCCGCAAGTTGCCCGGCGCCAGCGGCGTCTTGGGCTCCAGCGCCGTCAGGGCGCGGCGCAGCAGGCCGTCGTTGATCGCGCGCGGAGGAATGGCATCCTCCGCCACGCCGGCCGCCTGGCCGGCCCAGGGCTGCTCTTCCAGCGAAGCCAGCAGCTTGGGCCAATCCGCGTGATCCAGGCGGAAGTCCGCCAGGCCCGCGAAGAAAGCGTCCGACGTGCCCAGCTGCGCGCCGGTCAAGGCCAGGAACAGTCCGATCCTGCCTGACATGCGGTTCAGCAGCCAGCTGCCGCCCACGTCCGGGAACAGGCCGATCGTGACCTCCGGCATCGCCAGGCGCGAGGTCTCGCTGACCACGCGGTGGCTGGCGCCCATCATCAGGCCGATGCCGCCGCCCATGACGATGCCATGGCCCCAGCACAGCACCGGCTTGGGATAGGTGTGGATGCGGTAGTCCAGCCGGTACTCGTGCTCGAAGAAGCGGCGCGCGTAGGCGTTGTTCCAGCCCGGCTTGCCGGCGTTTTCCGTCATGCTGCGGTACAGGCCATGCAGGTCTCCGCCCGCGCAGAAGGCCTTGTCGCCCGCACCCTGCAGGACCACCAGGGCCACGCCGGGATCGCGGGCCCAGGCGTCCAGCCGTTCGGCCAGCAGGTCCACCATTTCCAGCGACAGGCCGTTCAGGGTCTGCGGCGAATTCAGCGTCGCGATCCCGAACCGTACTCCATTGGCAGCGGTTTTTTCTTCGAACAGCACCGGTGCATTCATCTTATGTCGGCTCCTTTTTCCAACAATTGGCGGGCGATGATCACGCGCATGATCTCGTTGGTCCCCTCCAGAATCTGATGAACGCGAGTATCGCGCACCAGACGCTCCAAGGGATAGTCCCGCAGGTATCCGTAGCCGCCGTGGATCTGTTGCGCGTCCAGGCAGATCTGGAAACCCATGTCGGTGGCGAAGCGCTTGGCCATGGCGCAGTAGGTCGCCGCGTCCGGCGCCCCCGCATCCAGCTTGCAGGCCGCCAGGCGCACCATCTGGCGCGCCGCCACCAGGTGCGTCGCCATGTCGGCCAGCTTGAATTGCAGCGCCTGGAACTCGGCCAGGCGGCGGTTGAACTGGCGCCGTTCGTCCATGTAGCGCCGGGCGGCATCGAGCGCGCCTTGCGCCGCGCCGACCGAGCAGGTGCCGATGTTGATGCGTCCGCCGTCCAGGCCCTTCATGGCGATCTTGAAGCCCTCGCCCTCCTGGCCCAGCATGTTGGCCGCCGGCACGCGCACGTTCTCGAAGGTGATGGGGCGCGTGGACTGGCTGTTCCAGCCCATCTTCTCTTCCTTGCGGCCGTAGCCTATGCCCTCGCTGTCGGCCGGAATGGCGAACGCGCTGATGCCGCCCGCGCCCTCGCCGCCGGTGCGCGCCATGACCACCAGCAGGTCTGTGTCGCCGCCGCCCGAAATGAAGGCCTTGGCGCCGTTGACGATGTAGTCATCGCCCTGGCGCTGCGCCCGGGTCGACAGCGATGCGGCGTCCGAACCGGCGCCCGGCTCGGTCAGGCAATAGGACGCCAACTTCTGGCCGCTGGCCAGCAACGGCCCCCAGGCTTCGCGCAGCGCGGGCTGGCCCCACTTGCCGACCATCCAGGTGGCCATGTTGTGGATCGTGAGAAAGGCCGTGGTCGACGGGTCGACCGCCGCCATTTCCTCGAACACCAGGGTGGCATCCAGGCGCGGCAGGCCCAGCCCGCCAATGTCCTCGCTGGCATAGATGGCGCAAAAACCCATTTCGCCCGCACGGGCGAAGGCCTCGCGCGGGAAGATGCCTTCGGCGTCCCAGCGCGCCGCGTTGGGCGCCAGTTCGCCCTCGGCGTAGTCGCGCGCCGCCTGCGCAAAAGCGCGTTGCTCGTCGGTCAGTTCCAAGTCCACAGCCTGTCTCCTGTTGTACTGAGTATTGTCTGTTGGCGTTGCTGCCGTCTCGTGAACGCCAGCTCGTCGATTTTGACATGACGTTGACGTAAACGTAAATGCGTGACGGTGCCTATGTTACGCCGGAAGCGGCAAAGGAATTTGTCCTATTTGCGACATTGTGCGGGGCGGCGCGCCACCCCTCGGAGCGCTTCCCTACAGCAGCCCGGCCGGGCGCACCCTGCCGTTCTTGGCCGTCTTGGCGCGGCGGTGTTCGGCGCGGCGGCGCCGCGATTCCTTGGGATCGAAACTCAGGCCGCGGTAGATTTCCACCCGGTCGCCATCGGCCAGCCTGGCCTGCGGCTCGGTGGCGCGTCCGAAAATACCCACGCCCCGGCTCCAGGGCTGCACCACCGGAAAAGCCTGGGCAAAGCCGCTGGCCGCGAGCGCGTCGGCCACCGTGGCGCCGTCGGGCAGGCGCAATTCACGCAGCCAGACATGGCCCGGCAGGGCATAACAAACGCTGACGCCGATCTGCGCCGCGGACGGCTCATTCGCCATACTTGGCCTGCGCGCGCTTGGTGAAGGAATCGATGAAGCTGGTGGCGATGCGGTTGAACACCGGGCCCACCACCATTTCCAGCGCGCGGTTGGAAAACGCGTACTCCATGGTGAACAGGACCTTGCAGGCGTCCTCGGCCAGCGGCTGGAACTCCCAGTGCCCGACCAGGCTGGAGAACGGGCCGTCGACCAGTTCCAGGTCGATCCGGTCGGGATAGGCATGGGTATTGCGGGTGGTGAAGCGCTGCTTCATGCCCGCGAAGCTGATCAGGATGGAGGCCTGCATGCCGTGCTCGTCGCGGGTCTGCACCTCGGCGCCGCCGCACCAGGGCATGAACTCGGGGTACTTCTCCACGTCGGCGACCAGATCGAACATCTGGGCGGCGCTGTAAGGCACCAGGACGGATCGTTGTACTTTGTGCATCGACTATCGCAAATGGCTAGAATGGCACGATTTTACCGGCACAACACGACCTGGGGCCAAAATACGCCTAGCGCGGGCCCGCGGCACCCAGGCACAAGGGCTTTATGAGCATTATCGACAATCGCAAGGCCACGCACGACTATTTCATCGAAGACCGCTACGAGGCCGGCCTGGTGCTGCAAGGCTGGGAAGTCAAGGCGATCCGCGATGGCCGCGTGCAGCTCAAGGAAAGCTACGTCATCGTGCGCGACGGCGAGCTCTACCTGCTGGGCATGCACGTCAGCCCCCTGCCCACGGCCTCCACCCATATCCACCCCGACGCCATGCGTACGCGCAAGCTGCTGCTCAAGGCCGAGGAAATCAGCAAGCTCATCGGCAAGGTCGAGCAACGCGGCTACACGCTGGTGCCGCTCAACCTGCACTACAAGAACGGGCGCATCAAGCTGGACTTCGCGCTGGGCCGCGGCAAGAAGCTGTTCGACAAGCGCGATACCGCGCGCGAGAAAGACTGGCAGCGCGAGAAAGAGCGCATGATGAAGCACGACACCCGCGCCCCGCGCAAGGGCAAGGACGACTGATCAGGCGGCCTCGGGCAGCGTCTGGCGCTCGGCCTCCTGCCCCGGTCCCGTGATGCGGTTGCGCCCGGCCGACTTGGACGCATACAGCTTGCGGTCGGCCCGCTCGAAAAACGCCTGCAGGCTCTCTCCGGGCATCCAGTCCGCGACTCCGGCGCTGAACGTATAGGAAATGGTGCTGCCGCCGTGCGCACAGGGCGTGCGCCGCACCGAATCCAGCAGCCGCTCCGCCACATCCATCACTGCATCGCTGCGCATGTCCGGAAACAGCACCGCGAACTCCTCGCCGCCGACGCGCCCGACGTGGTCGCCAGTGCGCAGCGTGGCGGTCGCCAGCAGGCCGAAATGGCGCAGCACCGCATCCCCGGCCGCGTGGCCATGGGTATCGTTGATGCGCTTGAAATAGTCGATATCCAGCAACAGCAGCGTCAGCGGCCGCCGCGTGCGCAGCGCCTGGGCGCAATAGCGCTCGGCCTGCAGCCACCACGCCTTGCGCGACATCAGGCCCGTCAGGAAGTCGGTGCTGGCCTCCTGTTCGCGGTCGGCCAGCATGCGGTCGTGGATGATCATGATCGTGCCCAGGGTCAGGCATGGCATCGTCAGCACGCCCAGCGTCATGAACGCGACGTTCCATGCCGTGGGCAGCAGCAGGGCCTGCGCGATGGCGATGTCGAACATGTAGACGACGGCCCGCGTTGCGCACACCAGCGCGGAGATCAGGGCCACCACGCGCACGAAATGGTAGCTGTAGCGCGACCGGTTCATCGGCATGCCGCGCTTGACCGTCATGGCAATGGCCACCATGAACCCGAACATCAGCCAGGACATGACCACCATGCGCGGCCCGACCTGGGGATCGATATAGGTGTAGTACGCCAGCGCCAGCAGCGCCGTACAGGAAGCCAGCGCCATGAGACGCTTGGGCACGGTCAGGCCGACCAGCCGGCGCAATCCCGTGTAGTAGGCGCAAAGCGCCAGGGCAACGGCGGTGTTCGCCGCCATCACCGACACCCACAGCGGCGCCTCGGTGACCTGGAAGGCGTAAAGCCCGAAAGCCGCCAGCGTCAGCAGGTTGGCGCGTATCGCCTCCTTGATGCCCGCCATGCCGCTGCGGGCCAGCGACCCCAGCACGCACAGCGCAAGCACTCCCGCCAATGCTGCTATCAAAAGCAAGTTAACGGGAGCGATCATCGTCAGGCGCCGCCAGGCGCGGTTATCAGCTGTTGCGGGTGGACTTCACGATGGTCATGGCGGAGGCGATCATGCCGCCCACGTCCGCCAGGTTCGCCGGCAGGATCAAGGTGTTGCCTTCCTTGGCGACATTGCCGAAGGCCTCGACGTAGCGCTCGGCCACCTTCAGGTTCACCGCTTCCATGCCGCCCGGCTGGCGCACGGAGTCCGCCACCTGGGTGATGGCCTTGGCGGTGGCCTCGGCGATCGCCAGCACCGCGGCGGCCTCGCCCTGGGCCTGGTTGATCTGGGCCTGCTTCTCGCCTTCGGAACGGGCGATGGCGGCTTCGCGCTCGCCGGTGGCGATATTGATCTGTTCCTGGCGGCGGCCTTCCGAGGCCGCGATCAGCGCGCGCTTTTCACGTTCGGCGGTGATCTGCGCCTGCATCGCGCGCAGGATCTCGTTGGGCGGCGTCAAGTCCTTGATCTCGTAGCGCAGCACCTTCACGCCCCAGTTCAGCGCCGCCTCGTCCAGCGAAGAGACGATGTTGCTGTTGATGGAGTCGCGCTCTTCGAAGGTGCGGTCCAGTTCCATCTTGCCGATGACCGAACGCAGGGTCGTCTGCGCCAGCTGGGTGATGGCCGAGATGTAGTTCGACGAGCCATACGACGCGCGCATCGGATCGGTCACCTGGAAGTACAGCACGCCGTCGACCTGCAGCTGCGTGTTGTCGCGCGTGATGCAGACCTGGCTGGGCACGTCCAGCGGAATTTCCTTGAGCGAGTGCTTGTACGACACGCGCTCGATGAACGGAATGACGAAGCCCGCGCCGGGCGACAGGACCCGGTCGAACTTGCCCAGGCGCTCGACCACCCAGGCGTGCTGCTGAGGCACGATGGCGATCGCCTTGATGACTATCAGTATCGCCAGCGCGACGATGACGAGCAGGACGATGGTGGATGTATCGATCATCATGATTCGGAGCCTCTCCTTCTGGTAAATACATATGCGGGAAACGTCCGGACCTTGCGGACGCCCGCAGCCGGTCCCGCCCGCGGCGGGATGGCCTTCGTCAGACCGAACCCGGCACGCCCCTGGGGGCCAGCACCAGGATCGAGCCGCGCATTTCGATGATGGTTTGTTCTCCGGCCACGGGCGGCTGGCCCTGGGCCAGCTCCGCCTGCCAGTGCGCGCCGCGGTACCAGACGCGCGCGGTGCCCTGGTCGGACCAGGCTTCTACCGACACCGTCTGGCCGATGTCCAGGTTGACGTCGGCATTGCGGGCGGAATCGACCTCGCGCTTTTTCAGCACGCGGGTCTTGCGCAGCACCAGCAAACCCAGCAGCAGCACGATGCCGCAGCCTACCAGTTGCCATTCCAGGCCTGCGCCGAACCATGCGGCCACGCCCCCGGCTGCCAGCCCCAGGGCCACCAGCAGCAGATAGAAAGTGCCGGTCGCCAATTCCCCGATCAGGGCCAGCGCAGCCAATCCCAGCCAAATCCACATAGTCTTCGTTCGCCCGAAAGGATGAGTCTCTGAGCGGAATTGTACGTATTTCCGGGACGGAACGGAAAAGCGCCTTTCATCACGGATCGGAGGGCTGGATTATGATGTGCGCTGGCGGTGGATCTCCCCCTGGAACCCGGCGCCCGCATCCTTTACGCACAAGCCCCCAATGACCGCTGCAATACCCACCGCTCTCCCCGTCCTGATCCTGCACACCGGCGATCCGGACGACACGCTCAAAAGCCAGTTCGGCGGCTATGCCGAACAACTCGCGCAGGCCGCCGGCCTGACCGCCGAGGCCATGGAAATCGTGCCCGTCCATGAAGGCAAGCGGCCGCAGGCTCCCGCCCATTATCGCGCCGCGCTGATCACGGGTTCGCCCGCCATGGTGACCGACAAGGAACCCTGGAGCGAGGACACCGCCGCCTGGCTGCGCGAAGCCGCCGCAGCCGGCCTGCCCATGTTCGGCGTCTGCTACGGCCATCAGTTGCTGGCCTACGCGCTGGGCGGCAAGGTCGGCTACAACCCCGCCGGGCGCGAAGTCGGCACCCAGACCGTGGAACTGCTGCCGCCCGCGGCCGGCGACAAGCTGCTGGCCGGACTGCCGTCCACCTTCCCCGCCCAGATGCTGCATGCGCAGACCGTGCTGCAGCCGCCGCCTGGCGCCGCCGTGCTGGCGCGCTCGGACCTGGACGAACACCAGATGATCCGCATCGGCCGCAACGTGTTCTCGACCCAGTTCCATCCCGAATTCGGCCCTGACTTCATCCGCGCCCATCTGGAACGCTTCGGCCGCCGCTATGCGGCTGAAAATCTCGACGTCCCGGGGCTGTCCGCCAATGTCCGCGCCACGCCCGTCGCGGGCGGCCTCCTGCGGCGCTTTCTGGACGCCTACGCACCCGCGTAGCGCCCCGCGCGGCCACCGCGCAATATACGGAGTGCGGCGGCGGAAGGCTTTTGAGACGATGGGTCCAAGCGCGCGAATCCACGCGCAACAGGAGCTTTTTCATGGACCAAGCCGCCGCCCTGAGCAAACAGCACGCCGCCGCCATCGAGCGCGCCTGCCGCGCCCTGGAAGCCGAGCAGCCGCCGGATCTGTCCACCCTGGCCGAACAGGCCGGCATGAGCCGCTTCCATTTCCACCGCGTCTTCAAGGCGGCCACCGGCATCACCCCCAAGGCCTACGCCGACGCCCTGCGCGCCAGCCGCGCCCGCCAGCATCTGAAGCAGAGCGCGAGCGTCACGGACGCCATGTACGACGCCGGCTTCAATTCCAGCGGCCGCTTCTACGAAGCCGCTCCCGCCATCCTGGGCATGACGCCCACCGCCTTTCGCAAGAGTGGCGAGGGCGTGGATATCCGCTTCGCGGTGGCGCAATGCTCCCTGGGCGCGCTGCTGGTGGCGGCAAGCGATACCGGCATCTGCGAAATCGCGCTGCACGAAGACCCGGAACAATTGGTGCGCAACCTGCAGGACCGCTTCAAGGCCGCCCGCCTGATCGGCGCGGACGCGCAATTCGAAGGCTGGGTGGCGGCCGTGGTGGGCTTCGTCGAAGACCCCTCTCGCGGCCTGGACCTGCCCCTGGATGTGCGCGGCACGGCCTTCCAGCGCCAGGTATGGCAAGCCCTGCGCGAGATCCCCGTGGGTGAAACCGCCACCTATACCGACATCGCCGAACGCATCGGCTCCCCACGCGCCGTGCGCGCCGTGGCCCGCGCCTGCGCCACCAACAACATCGCGCTGGCCATTCCCTGCCACCGGGTGGTGCGCACGGATGGCTCGCTGGCTGGCTACCGCTGGGGCATAGACCGCAAGCGCGAACTGATTGCGCGCGAAGCGCTGGCGGCGTAGCCCTTTCCCGCCTGCACGCATAAAAAAACCCCGCGCCCTTGCAGGCGCGGGGTTTTCACATCGGCAAACCGATCAGCTCTTGGCCAGGCGCTGCCAGGTATCGACAACGGTGTCCGGGTTGAGCGACATCGACAGGATGCCCTCTTCCTTCAGCCATTGCGCGAAGTCCGGGTGATCGCTGGGGCCTTGGCCGCAGATGCCCACGTACTTGTTGGCGGCCAGGCAAGCCTTGATCGCGCGGCGCAGCATGAACTTCACGGCCTCGTCGCGTTCGTCAAAGTCGGCGGCCAGCAGCTCCATGCCCGAATCGCGATCCAGGCCCAGCGTCAGCTGGGTCATGTCGTTCGAACCGATCGAGAAGCCGTCGAAGTACTGCAGGAATTCGTCGGCCAGGATGGCGTTGGACGGCACTTCGCACATCATGATGAGCTTCAGGCCGTTTTCGCCGCGCGCCAGGCCGTGCTTGGCCAGCAGGTCCACGACCTTGGCCGCCTGGCCCAGGGTGCGGACGAAGGGCACCATGATCTCGACGTTGGTCAGGCCCATTTCATCGCGCACCTTCTTGAGCGCTTCGCATTCCATGCGGAAGCACTCGGCGAAGTCCTCGGCGATGTAGCGCGACGCGCCGCGGAAGCCCAGCATGGGGTTTTCTTCCTCGGGCTCGTAGCGCGAACCGCCGACCAGCTTGCGGTACTCGTTGGACTTGAAGTCCGACATGCGCACGATGACAGGCTTGGGGTAGAAGGCGGCGGCGATGGTCGCCACGCCTTCGGCCATCTTCTCGACGAAGAAGGCGCGCGGGCTGGCATGGCCGCGGGCGGCCGATTCCACGGCCTTCTTCAGTTCGCCATCAACGTTCGGGTAGTCCAGCACCGCCTTGGGGTGGATGCCGATGTTGTTGTTGATGATGAATTCCAGGCGGGCCAGGCCCACGCCGCCGTTGGGGATCTGCGCGAAGTCGAAAGCCAGCTGCGGGTTGCCCACGTTCATCATGATCTTCAGATCGATGGGGGGCATGTCGCCGCGACGCACTTCTTCCACTTCGGTTTCGATCAGGCCGTCATAGATGCGGCCTTCGTCGCCCTCGGCGCAAGACACGGTCACGGCTTGGCCTTCCTTGAGCAGGTCGGTCGCGTTGCCGCAGCCCACGACTGCCGGAATGCCCAGCTCGCGCGCGATGATCGCCGCGTGGCAGGTGCGGCCGCCGCGGTTGGTGACGATGGCCGAGGCGCGCTTCATCACGGGCTCCCAGTTGGGATCCGTCATGTCGGTGACCAGAACGTCGCCGGGCTGGACCTTGTCCATGTCGGAGATGTCGCCGACCACGCGCACCGGACCCGCGCCGATCTTCTGGCCGATCGCGCGGCCGGTGATCAGGACCTGGCCGGTGGCCTTCAGGCGGTAGCGCTGCTGCACGTCGTTGGCGCCCTGCTGCGACTTCACCGTTTCCGGACGCGCCTGCAGGATGTAGATCTTGCCGTCGATGCCGTCGCGGCCCCACTCGATGTCCATCGGGCGGCCGTAGTGCTTTTCAATGATGACGGCGTAGCGAGCCAGCTCGTTGACCTCGTCGTCGGTCAGCGAATAGCGGTTGCGCTCGGACACCGGCACGTCGACCGTGCGCACGGCGCGGCCTTCGGGACGCTCGGGATCGAACTCCATCTTGATCAGCTTGGAGCCGATGCGACGGCCCACGATCGGGTAGTGGCCCTGGGCCAGCGTCGGCTTGAAGACGTAGAACTCGTCGGGGTTGACCGCGCCCTGCACCACGGTTTCGCCCAGGCCGTAGGACGAGGTGATGAAGACCACGTCCTGGAAGCCCGATTCCGTGTCGATGGTGAACATGACGCCGGCGCTGCCCTTGTCGGAACGCACCATGCGCTGGATGCCGGCCGACAGCGCGACGTCGGCGTGGGCGTAGCCCTTGTGCACGCGATAGGAAATGGCGCGGTCGTTGTACAGCGACGCGAACACGTGGCGGATCTTGTCCAGCACGTCGTCGATGCCGACGACGTTCAGGAAGGTTTCCTGCTGGCCGGCGAACGAAGCGTCGGGCAGGTCTTCGGCGGTGGCGGAGGAGCGCACGGCGAACGAGCCCTTGCCATCAGCGTCGAGCTTGGCAAAGGCGGTACGGATCTGCGATTCGAACTCGGGCGAGAACGGCGCGTCGATGATCCATTGACGGATCTGCGAGCCGGCGTTGGCCAGTTCGCGCACGTCTTCGGGGTTCAGCGTGGTCAGGCGTTCGGCGATGCGCTTGTCCAGGCCGGAGGCCTTGAGGAAGTCGCGGAAAGCATCAGCGGTCGTGGCAAAGCCGCCCGGCACGCGGACACCCGCGCCAGACAGCTGGCTGATCATTTCACCTAGTGATGCGTTCTTGCCTCCTACCGAGTCCACGTCCGTCATGCGGAGCTGCTCGAACAAAACAACGTACGACATTGAAGTCACCTTTTACAATGGAATGAAAGCGAGTTTGGTCAATGCGTCGGAAAGCTGGATCACAGCCCCGATTTACGCGCTGACCAAACTGGCCTTGGACCGCCCTTGGGGTGACTTATAGGGGCCTGATTGTACTCGGTGGAGTGCGTCCGGCCATCTGCCTGGTTGGAATTTTTTACACATGACATCTACCCCGATCGTACGCACGGTATACATCGTTTCCGACAGTACCGGCATCACCGCAGAAACCTTCAGCCAGTCAGTGCTTTCGCAGTTTGAAGAGGTCAATTTCAAGCCTGTCCGCCTGCCCTTTGTCGACACGCTGGAAAAGGCCGCGGAAGTGGCCATGCGCATCGATCGCAGCGCCCAGGAGGCCGGTGTTCCCCCGATCGTGTTCAGCACCCTGGTCAATCCGGACATCCTGGCACGCGTTCGGCAGGCGAACGGCGTTTTCCTGGACCTGTTTGGCACTTTCGTCAGCCACATCGAGCAGGCGCTGGGCCTGAAGTCCAGCCATTCCATCGGCCGCTCGCACATGCAGGCCAATTCGGAAAAATACCGCAACCGCATCGACGCCATCAACTTCAGCCTGGCGCATGACGACGGCCAGTTCGTCAACCAGCTGGACCAGGCGGACGTGATCCTGGTTGGCGTATCGCGCTGCGGCAAGACGCCCACCAGCCTGTACCTGGCCATGCAATACGCCATCAAGGCGGCCAACTTCCCGCTGACGCCGGACGATTTCGAGCGCGGCACCCTGCCTTCGACCATCGCCCCGCACCGCGGCAAGCTGTTCGGCCTGTCGATCCAGCCCGAGCGCCTGGCCGAAGTCCGCAACGAGCGCCGCCCCAACAGCCGCTACGCGCAGCTGGAGCAATGCCGCTACGAAGTGGCCGAGGCCGAACGCATGATGCGCCGCGAGGGCATTTCCTGGCTGTCCAGCACCACCAAATCGATCGAGGAGATCGCCACGACGGTGCTGCAGGAAGTCGGCCTGGACCGGGGCTGAAAACGACAAGGGCGCGCCCATGGCGCGCCCTTTCCTGCAACGTGCTCCGGATCAGGGACGCAGCTTGACGCGTTCGCGCGAGCCCGCGCCCCAGTACTTCAGCGGTCCCATTTCCTGTTGGGCGGTCGCCTCCGAGTCTTCCAGGCGCATGTCCTGGCGACCCATATTGGACGAATTGCCGCTCACGCCTTCGATGCTCAAGCGCACGTAACGGGTCTGGCCCGGGGCCAGCGTGAACGACAGTTGTTCGTCGTCGCGCAAGGTGTCGACCACGTACTGGCCGGCAGGCCGGTTCACGTAAAAGAAGCTGCCCGGCTTGGAACGGCCGACCTTGACGCCGTTCACGCGCAGGTATGGCTGGGCCGACACCACGCCAACCGGCGCCGGCGGCTGGTAGAAGTAGATCCGCCCCGTTTCCGGCACCATCATGGGGATGGTGCTGGCGACGTCCTTGTACCGGGGTCCGCCGCAACCTGCCAACAAGGCCGCGCCCAGCACGGCGGCAGCCACCATCTTGAACCTGCGCTTCATTCCGTCTTCTCCGATTTGCCGATCCCGCTGGCCACCCAACATGATTGGTCCAGGCGCGAAAGTATGTGAATGAATTTAAACACTACATATTGTAATTTTACTCATAGCGCAGCGGCTCGCGCTCGCGGCGTCCCGCACCCCAATAGCGCAGGTCAGACATCGCCTGCACGGCTACGTCAGCGGAGCCCTCCAACCTCAGGACCTGCCTGCCGCCCGCAATATCGACGCGCACGTATTGGGTCTGCCCGGCGGCCAGCGGAACCTTGAGCGCGTCCTTGCGCTCCTTGCGGTCTGTGGCGGTGATCACTTCCACCTCGCCGGGCGCGCGGTCCACGAAGAAGAAACGACCGGATTTGGAGCGACCGACCTTGCGGCCGTCGACCAGGATCGCGGGCTGCGCGACCTTGTCGCCGTTGGACGTCACGGGCTGGTAGAAGTAAATCCGGCCTTCCGCAGCCTCCAGCGCCGGGATGCGGTCCGCCACATCGCCATACCGGGGACCGGCGCACGCAGAAAGCAACACCGCCGCGCCCAGCGCGGCAAGACTCGATTTGATCCAGCTTTTCATGTCCCGTCCTTGATCGGATCCCGGCCGCCAGACGCGGCTCAGGACCGCTCCGGCTCGGGCAAACGGGGCAGTATAAACAGGGGACGGTGCCCGCAATCCGCGGAAAAGCGGCGAAACGAAGGGCAGATCGGCGTTCAGTCCGGCTTGCCGCGCAAAGCCTGGCGCCGCTGCTCGAAAAGGCAGATCGCGGCTGCGGCGCCCACATTGAGCGATTCCATCGCCACCATGTCGTGCGGAATACGCACCTTGAGGCTGGCGGCGGCAATCAGCTCCGCTGCCACGCCCTGGCCTTCGTGGCCGAACACCCAGGCGCAACGTTCCGGCAACAAGCCTTCGTACAGATCGCGCGCGCCGTCCAGCGCGGTCGCCACCATCGGCACCTTCAGCCGCGGCAGCAAGGCAGCCAGATCCACGTGTTCGTGGATGGCCAAGGCGAAATGGGCGCCCTGGCCGCTGCGCAGCACCTTGGGAGACCAGGCCGCGGCCGTGCCCGTGGCCAGGAAGACGCGCTTCACTCCCGCTGCGGCGCAGGTGCGCAGCAACGTGCCGACATTGCCGGGATCCTGGATGCGGTCGAACAGCACGCAGTTCTCGTCCACAGCATCGGGCAAGTCCAGAACCGGCGGCGTCACCTGAAAGGCCACGCCCTGCCCGCTTTCCACGGCTGCCAGGGACTGCATCAAGCGCGCGTCCAGGGCCAGGCAGTCGCGGTCCGGCACAGCGGCCGCAAGCGCCGCTATGTCGGGCTGGGACAAGCGCTCCACATCGAAGATGGCCTGATCGGGCGCGCCGTGATGCTGCAGCCAGGCCTGGCACAGGTGGACGCCATCCAGCAGCACCGGCGCGCCGCGCTTGCCCGCCGTGCCGGCCAGCTTGGCCAGCGCCTTGACTGCGGGATTGTCGCGAGAACTGATGTGCTTCATGAAGTCAGGCCGAAGGCCTTGATGGGGGCGAAGCTGCGCCGATGTTCGGCGCAGGGGCCGTGCTCGCGCAGCATCTCCAGATGCAGCGGGGTGCCATAACCCTTGTGCTGATCGAAGGCATATTGGGGATAGAGGGCATGCAGGCGCAGCAGGTCTGCATCGCGCGCGGTCTTGGCAAGAATGGAAGCCGCGGAAATCGCGGGCACCAGGGCGTCGCCCTTGATGACGGTCTGCACGGTGCAGCCGAGCTTGGGAGCCTGGTTGCCATCCACCAGCGCCAGCTGCGGCAAGGTGGACAAGCCCTGCACCGCGCGCTGCATCGCCAGCATCGTGGCGCGCAGGATGTTCATGCTGTCGATCTCGGCCACGCTGGCGCTGGCGATGCACCAGGCCACGGCAAATTCCTGGATCTCGAGCGCCAGCGCCTCGCGCGTGGCGGCCTTGAGCACCTTGGAATCCGCCAGGCCCGCGATGGGCCGGGCCGGATCCAGAATGACCGCCGCCGCGTACACGGCGCCCGCCAGCGGGCCGCGGCCCGCCTCGTCCACGCCTGCCGTGATCATGACGGGCTGTTCAGGAGCCGCGAACAAGTCAGGCTGCTCCACCGGCCACCTCCAGGATCGCCTGCGCAGCCAGCGCGGGCGTGTCGCGCAGCAGCTCCTGATGCAGGGCGGTAAAGCGGGCTTCGATGCGCGCCCTGCCCGCGTCGTCGGTCAGGGACGTCCAGGTCGCCTCCGCGAGTTTCTCGGGCGTGGCGTCGTCCTGCAGCAGCTCCGGCACGGCAAAATCGCGCAGCAGTACGTTCGGCAACCCCACCCAGGGCAGGTAGGGACGCTGCTGGCCGGACTTCCAGGCCATGATGCGGCGCATCCAGGGCGACAGCACGTAGGAAATCACCATGGGCCGCTTGTACAGCGCCGTTTCCAGGGTGGCGGTGCCGCTGGCCACCAGCACTGCCGTGGCCGCTTCCATGACGGACCAGGCCACGGGCGCCTGGCGCTCTCCGCCCTCGCCGTGCAGATCGTTCGCCGTGACGCAGCGCAGTCCAGGCACGGGGTGTTGGGCCAGGATGGCCTGGAACTCCGCGCGCCGCTGGTCGTTGACCATGGGGACGACGCATTGCAGGGCCGGATCCTTCTTCTGCAGGATCTGCGCGGCTTGCAGGAAGCGCGGCGCCAGCAGACGGATCTCGGACGAGCGGCTACCCGGCAGGATCGCCAGCACGCGCGCATTCTGGTCGATGCCCAGACGCTCGCGCGCCGCGGCGCGGTCGGGCTGCATGGGCACGGCGCCAGCCAGCGGATGGCCCACATAGGTGACCGGAATGCCTTCCTTGCGGTAGATCTCTTCCTCGAACGGGAACAGCACCAGCATGTGCGACACCGACTCGCGGATCTTATGGATCCGCTCATAGCGCCAGGCCCAGATCGACGGTCCGACGAAATGCACGGTGGGCGTGCCCGCCTGGCGCAACTGGTGTTCCAGCCGCAGATTGAAGTCCGGCGCATCGATACCGACGAACACGGCGGGCGGCTGCGCCAACCAGCGCCGCTTGACGTCGCGATAGGTGCCAAGCAGGCTGGGCAGGCGCTTGAGCGCGTCGACATAGCCGAACACGGTCAAGGCATGCATGGGGTGCCAGGTATCGAAGCCGCGGGCCTGCATTTGCGGCCCGCCGATACCCTCGCAGCGCACGCCGGCGTCGCGCGCTTGCAGACCGGCAATGATGCGACCGGCCAGCAGGTCGCCCGAAGGCTCGCCGGCCACCATGCCGATCCGAGCGTTCATGGACGGATGATGCCGCGGCTCGCGACGTCCAGGAAGTCGAGCATGGTCTGCAGGTGCGGGGCGACCTCGGGCTCCGCCTGCTGGCGGGCGCGCAGTTCGGCCCGCGCCGTGTCCAGGGACAGGCCCCGGCGGTAGAGGATCTTGTAGGCGTCGCGCAGCGCCGCAATGTCGGCCGCCGTAAAGCCGCGGCGCTTCAGTCCTTCGACGTTGACGCCCACCGGACGGCACGGATTGCCCGCAGCCAGCACGAACGGCGGCGTGTCCTGCATCAGGGAGCTGTTGCCGCCCGTCATGCTGTGCGCGCCGATGCGCGAAAACTGGTGCACGCCGGTCAGGCCGCCCACGATGGCCCAATCGCCTACGTGGACGTGGCCGCCCAGCTGCACCGAATTGGCCAGGATGGTGTTGCTGCCGATGTGGCAATCGTGTGCAACGTGCACGTACGCCATGACCCAGTTGTCGTCGGCAATCGTCGTAACGCCGCCGTCCTGCACGGTGCCCGTGTTGAGCGTGACGAATTCCCGGAACGTATTGCGGTCGCCGATTTCCAGGCGGGTAGGCTCGCCCTGGTACTTCTTGTCCTGCGGCATGCCGCCAATCGAGCAGTACCGGTAGAAACGGTTGTCGCGCCCGATGGTCGTCACCCCGTCCACCATGCAGTACGGGCCGATCTCGGTGCCCGCGCCTATGGTCACGTTGGGACCGATGGTCGCGAACGGACCGACCACGACGGTCGGGTCGAGCTTTGCCGCCGGATCAACGACGGCGGTGGGGTGAATGTTTCCTGCCATTTACTCTTCCAGGCTGCGAATCGCGCACATCAGCTTGGCCGAAGCGACTTCCTGGCCATCCACCGTCGCGCGCGCTTGATACTTACAGATGCTGCGGCTCAGGCGTTCGGCTTCGACCTCGATGCGCAACTGGTCGCCCGGCACCACGGGGCGGCGGAAACGCGCGCCGTCGATGCCAACCAGGTAATACGCGGTCTTGGAACCTTCGCACTTCAGGCCGCCATTCTCGTCGGTGAACGAGAACAGGGCGGAGGCCTGAGCCATGGCTTCCACGATGAGCACGCCCGGCATCACCGGGTGGTGCGGGAAATGGCCGTTGAAAAACGGTTCATTGATCGAGACGTTCTTGATGGCCACGATGGACTTGCCAGGCACCATTTCGACGACGCGGTCAATCAGCAGCATCGGATAACGATGCGGCAGCCTCTCCATGATCCCCTTGATGTCGAGTTCCATTTTTCTATGCTTTCCTGCGAAGTAAAGTAATTGTGCGGCGCGGACGCGCCAGGGGCGGCGATGCGCCGCCCTAGTCTTTTTCCAGCGTCCGCACGCGCCGGCGCAATTGCGCCAACTGTTGTATCACGGCGGCGTTGCGCTGCCATTCGCCATGTTCCGCGTACGGGAAGACCCCGGTGTAGCGGCCAGGCTTCGAGATGCTGGACGTCACCGCGGTGCCGCCGGAGACATGCACATCGTCGCCCAGCGTGAGGTGCCCGGACAGCATGGCCGCTCCGCCTATGGTGCAGCGCTCGCCGATGGTGGTCGAGCCAGCCACGCCCACGCAGGCCGCAATCGCGGTATGCGCGCCGATCCGGCAGTTGTGGGCCACCATGATCTGGTTGTCCAGCTTGACGCCATCGGCCAGGACGGTGTCTTCCAGCGCGCCCCGGTCGACGGTGGTGTTGGCGCCGATTTCGACGTCGTCACCGACCGTCACGCCGCCGAGCTGGGGAATCTTGCCCCAGGCGCCCTTGCCCAGCGTGGGATCCGGCGCGAAACCGAAACCATCCGCGCCCAGCACAGCGCCGCTATGAATGATGGCGCGTGCGCCCACCTTGACGCCGTCGTACAGCGTGACGTGGGCGTACAGCCGGCTGCCAGGGCCGACGGACGAGCCTGCGCCAATGACGCAGCCAGGTCCGAGCACGGTATCGCGGCCGATGCGGGCGCCGGATTCGACGACGCAATTCGGGCCGATGCGCACGCCTTCTTCGATGATGGCGTCAGCGGCGACCACCGCGGAAGGATGCGTGGACGCGGGCAGCTCGGGCCGTCTCGCGGCATCGAACCATTGCGCCACGCGGGCGTAAAGCAGATAGGGATGCTGACAGACGACCAGCGCGAACGGCGGCCGGGCGTTGCCCTCGGCCTCCAGAGCCTGCGCCACGTCCGGCGAGACGATGACGGCGCCAGCCTGCGTGGCGCCTAGCTGGCTCTGGTAGCGGGGGTTGGCCAGGAAAGCGATTTCCTGCCGACCCGCCGATGACAGGGTTCCGATGCCGCAGACCCGCATGGGGCCCGCGCCGGGAACCGCGCTGATGCGCCAGTCCATCCCCTGGGTGTTGGCGGCGCTCAACAGTGTTTCCAGCGTTGGCGCGCGGGCAAGATCCAGTAGAACCGGCATAACGTGACGGGTGCTGCTTACTTGCCCAGGCTCTGGATCACCTTGTCGGTGATGTCGATGCGCGGGTTGACGGTCACTGCGTCCTGGATGATCAGGTCGTAGTTTTCCTGCTCGGCGATGCGCTTGATAGCGTCGTTGGCCTTCGTCACGATGCCCGAGAATTCTTCGTTGCGGCGGCGGTTGAAGTCTTCCTGGAACTCGCGGCGCTTGCGCTGCAGGTCGGTATCCAGGTTGGACAGTTCACGCTGGCGCTTGACGCGATCGGACTCCGACAGGACAGGCGCGTCCTTGTCGAACTTCTCGGCTTGCGAACGCAGGCTGTTGTTCAGGCGCTGAAGCTCGTCGTCGCGCTTCTTGAATTCAGCTTCGATCTTGCTTTGCGCTGCCTTGGCCGGACCCGACTCGCGCAGGATCCGCTCGGTATTGACGAAACCGATCTTCGTGCCTTGGGCCTGCGCGGGAATCGCAGCAGCCGAACCGAGAATGAGCGCACCTACCAGGGCAATGGAGCCGCCCAGTTTGCCGCGGCGCGTGGTGCGCAGCGATTTCGAGGTTTTAAGTGCGGAATCAGACATCATGAAAATCTCACCTTCCAGTAAGGCAAAGCCAAAGTGTGTATTGTGCCACTAAACAGCAAGGGAGCCGGCCGTGCGCCCTTCTCCCTTGTTTTCAAGCGTAACGGCGCGCTTAGAAACCAGTCCCGATCTGGAACTGGAAGCTCTGCTTGTCGTCGCCCGACTTCGAATTGAGCGGACGGGCATAGGACAGCTGCAGCGGTCCCATCGGCGACTGCCACGACAGACCGATACCGGCCGAGAAGCGCCAGCCGCACGGATCCTCGACCTCGCTGCCAGGCTTGCCGCCGGTGCAGCTCTGGCCGCTGCCGGCCGAAACCTGGCCCGCGTCCGAGAAAATGAACCAGCGCAGGGTGCGGTCCTTCGACGCGCCCGGGAACGGCAGATAGAGCTGCGCGTTCGCGATGACGCGCCGCGTGCCGCCCAGGTAGTCGCCCGTCTTGGTATCGCGCGGGCCCAGCGACGAGCCCTCGTAGCCGCGTACCGTGCCGATACCGCCGGCATAGACGTTCTTGATGATCGGGTAATCCTTGCTGCCGTAGCCCTGCCCCCAGTCCACCATGCCGTTCAAGGCCAGGGTGTAGGAGCCGCCCAGCGGCACGAAATACTGCTGCTGGGCCGTCAGCATCGTGTACTGCAGATCGATGGTCGACAGGTCGGCCTTCAGGCGGGTGTACCCGCCCTTGGTCGGCGCCAGGCCGCTGTCGCGGGTGTCCTTGGTCCAGCCGGTGGTGAAGATCACCGAGTTGGTCGCGTCGCCATAGTCCTTGACGAACTTCTCGTAGGCCGCCGGCGAGTTGTTGAAAAGGTCGATCTGGTTACGTTCGACGTTCGCGCCCAGCATGATCCGGTCGTATTCCGAGATCGGCACGCCGAAGTTCATGCCCAGGCCCATGGCCTTGACGCGGTAGTCGCCGTCGTTGTTGTTCCAGGGCTCGGTCACGCGATAGTAGGCGGACGTGGTGCGGCTGATGCCGTCCTTGGTCCAGTACGGATCGGTATGCGACAGCACGATGGCGCGGTTGGTCTTGCTGGTGTTCAGTTGCAGGGTCAGGTTGGTACCGCTGCCAAAGACGTTGTCTTCGCTGATACCGGCAGACAGAATGGCCTTTTCGGACGAGCCGTAACCCACGCCCAGGTTGATCATGCCGGTTGGCTTTTCCTTGACGTCGACGTTGACGTCGACCTGGTCGGGTGAACCCGGAACCGGATCGGTCTTGACGTTGACGTCGCTGAAATAGCCCAGGCGGTCGACACGGTCGCGCGAGTCCTTGATGTCCTTGGCGTCGTACCAGGCGGCTTCCTGCTGGCGCATTTCGCGGCGCACGACTTCGTCGCGCGTGCGGGTATTGCCGCCGATCTGGATGCGGCGGACGTACACGCGGCGGCTGGGATCGACGTAGAACGTCAGGTCGGCCTCATGCTTGGCGCGGTCCAGCTGCGGGTTCGGGTTGACGTTGGCAAACGCGTAGCCCAGTTCACCCAGGTAGTCGGTGATGGCCTTGGCCGAACCGTTGGCCTTGGCGGCCGAGAACGTTTCGTCCGGCTTGATTTCCACCAGCGCGTTGATTTCCTTGTCCAGGCCCAGCAGGTTGCCGGCCAGCTTCACGCTGCGCACCTTGTAGGGCTCGCCTTCGTGCACGGTAATCGTGATGCGGATGTCCTTGCGGTCGGGCGAAATCGTGACCTGGGGCGGCTCGACCGAGAATTCGAGGTAGCCCTGGTCCAGGTAGAAGGAGCGCAGGCGCTCCAGGTCGCCCTCGAGCTTTTCGCGCGAGTACTTGTCGGTATCGGTATACCAGGTCAACCAGCCCGGCGTGGTCAGCTTGAATTCGTCGAGCAGGTCGCTCTCCGAGAAAGCCTTGTTGCCCACGAAGCGGATTTCCTGGATGCGCGCGACCGAGCCTTCGAACACGTCGAAGCTCACGCCCACGCGGTTGCGCGGCAGCGGGGTCACGGTGGAGGTCACTTCGATGCCGTACTTGCCCTTGGACAGGTACTGCTGCTTCAGTTCGTATTCGGCGCGCTCGAGCATGGAGCGGTCGAAGATGCGGCCTTCGGCGAAGCCCACTTGGGCCAGCGACGTGGTGATGGCCTTGGAGTCGAACTCGCGCATGCCGTTGAAGTTCACCGACGCGATCGTGGGGCGTTCCTGCACGACCACCACGACGACGTTGTTGTCCGTCTGGATCTGTACGTCGGTGAAGAAGCCGGTGCCGTACAAGCGGCGGATGGCTTCAGTGGCTTCTTCTTCGGTGAACTTTTCGCCCACTTTGACGGGGAGATAGCCGAAGACGGTGCCGGCGTCAGTTCTTTGAATACCCTCTACGCGGATATCCCGCACGACAAAAGGGTCGAAGGCGTGGGCGATGGCCGGAACCAGCAGTGCGGCGATCAAACCCGGCAGTACACCCTTTTTGTGATGAAACATCCGGCGAAAAGACATCCTTGAGTATCCTCGGTCGTGCAAATGGCGGGGGATTTTATGCTAAATCGCGTTCAAGTGAACAAACGCGTGAAATCATTGAACAGCGCAAGCCCCATCAGGCTTGCCAATAAACCTATGCCGGCGCGCTGTCCGATATCGATCCACCTTGCTGGCGGCGGGCTACCCCGCACAATTTCGACGAGATAGTACAGCAGATGGCCACCGTCCAGCATGGGAATAGGCAGCAAATTTAGTACACCCAGGCTGATGCTGATCAAGGCGATATAAGCGATATACGCAACAATTCCGATTCTGGCGGTCTGGCCGGCGTAGTCCGCGATGGTCACGGGACCGCTGACATTGCGCCAGGAAACGTCGCCCGTGATCATGCGCCCCATCATGCGCAGCGAGAACCAGGCGGTATCCCAGGTGCGCACGGCGCCCTTCCACAGGCTTTCGAATACGCCATAGCGCACGGTCACCATGGGAACGTCGCCACCCAGCTGGACGCCCAGGCGGCCGATCACCTGGCCGTTGACGGTCTCGGCGCGGGGCGTGGCGTTCAGGGAGATATTGGCGCCGTCGCGCGCCAGCGTAAGCGCCAGGGTCTTGCCGGCGCTTTCTTGAATCTGCCGCACCAGCGCGCCGGTATCCGGGGTGGGAACGCCGTTCACGGCCAGGATGAGGTCGCCCGTCCGCAGGCCGGCCGCCTGCCCTTCGCCGCCGTCATTGACGACACGCACTGCGGGCTTGGGCTGAGCCAGGCGCACGCCGGCCGCGGCCAGCGGGTCGCCGCCGGCCGGATCCATGGTGTTGGACGGCAGGACCAGTTCACGCTGCTGGACGGCGCCCGCAGGGGTCTTGACCTCGATCCTGGCGCTGCCGCCAGTAGCCATGACGTCCATCAGGCGCCAGCGCGCGTCGGACCAGGAAGCGACCTCTTCGCCGTCGATGGCCAGGATGCGGTCGCCAGAGAGCAGGCCGGCGCGCGCGGCAGGCGTGTCCGCCGCGGGCTGGGCGATGACAGCCACGGGCTCCTCGGTGCCGGCCATGTTCAGGCCGGCATAGAGGAAGACCGCGAGTATCAGGTTGAAAATGGGGCCAGCGGCAACGATGGCGATACGCTGGCCGACGGGCTTGCTATTGAAGGCCCCTGCCACTTCCGCCGGGCTCGCGCCGGCGGGGGGATCGTCCTGCATCTTGACGTAGCCGCCCAGCGGCAGCGCCGAGACCGCCCATTCCGTGCCGTGGCGGTCGGTGCGCCGCAGGATGACCTTGCCGAACCCCACCGAGAAGCGCAGCACTTTCACGCCACACAGGCGGGCCACCCAATAGTGCCCCAGTTCATGGAAGATGATCAGGGTGCCAAGCGCAACCGCAAAGGCCAGCAGGGTGAAAAGCATCGGAATCGAAGAAATCTAGGAAATCAGAGGCCGGCGGACGGGCGACCGAGCCCGCATCAGGCCAGGCCCAGGTTGCCAGCGAAGACGCGCGCGTCAGAATCCAGAGCGAGCACGTCGTCAAGACTGTTGAGCGTAACAGATGCTTGCCGTGCCTGCCACTCCAGGGAAGCCTCGATTACCCGCGGAATCCAGGTATAGGGCAGCCGGCCGCTCAGGAAGGCCTCCACGGCGATCTCGTTGGCGGCATTCAATGCCACGCAGGCCCCCTGCCCGGCTCGCAGCGCCGCAAACGACAAGGCCAGGCACGGAAAACGCGCCAGATCGGGCTTCTCGAAGTCCAGACGCCCCAGCCGCGTCAGATCCAGCGGGCCGACGCCGCTGTCCAGGCGTTCGGGAAAGCCCAGGCCATAGGCAATGGGCGTGCGCATGTCGGGCTGACCGAGCTGCGCCAGCACGGAGCCGTCGTCGTACTCGACCATGGAGTGCACCACGCTCTGGGGGTGCACCACCACCTCGATGCGATCAGCAGGCATGGCGAACAGCCAATGCGCCTCGATCACCTCGAGCCCCTTGTTGAGCATGGTGGCGGAATCGACCGAAATCTTGCGGCCCATGCTCCAGTTCGGGTGGGCGCAAGCCTGGGCCGGCGTCACGTCGTGCAGGTCTTCCAGGTCGCGCCCGCGGAACGGACCGCCGGAAGCGGTCAACAGCAGCCGGCGCACGCCGGGTGCGGGGCTATCCGGCGCGACGGCTCGTCCGCCGTGAGGCAGACATTGGAAAATGGCGTTATGTTCACTGTCGATAGGCAGCAGTTCGGCGCCGTTGTCGCGTATGGCCTGCATGAAAAGCGAGCCGGCCGCAACCAGCGCTTCCTTGTTGGCCAGCAAGACGCGCTTGCCGCTGCGGGCAGCCGCCAGGGCGGCGGGCAGGCCCGCGGCCCCCACGATGGCCGCCATGACGGAGTCGCATTGGGGATCGGCGGCGGTATCGGCCAGCGCCTGGGCGCCGACGCGGATTTCCGGCATGGTCTGGCCGCCAGCCCATGCGGCAATGAATTTCTCGCGCGCCGCAGAGTCGGGCACCACCACGACCGCGGCGCGGCAGGCCTGTGCCTGCTCCGCCAGGCGCGTCATCTGGCTGTACGCCGATAGCGCATAAACCGCCAGGCGCTCGGGGTGGCGGGCGATCACATCCAGCGTGCTTTCACCGATCGAACCGGTCGATCCCAGCACGACGACGCGTTGAAAAGCCGTCAAAACAACACTCCAGACAAAAGTAGCGCAAACGGCGCGACCGGGAGAATCGCGTCGATGCGGTCATAGACCCCGCCGTGGCCAGGCAGCAGCGTGCTGGAATCCTTGCGTCCGGCGCGCCGCTTGAGCAGCGATTCGAACAGGTCGCCCATGATCGACAGCACGCCAAGCACGGCGGCAATGGGCAGCGCCAGCCAGAAGGTCCAGCGTTCGACCAGCGCGTGGCCGTACGTGCCTTCCCACAGGCTGGAAAGACCGATCCAGACCACCGCCCCCAGGACGCCAGCGACCGCGCCTGCGATCGTTTTGCCCGGGCTGACCCGCGGGGCCAGTTTACGCTTGCCGAAGGCTCTGCCGGCAAAATAAGCGGCAATATCGGCGGCCCAGACCAGCGCCAGCAGCGACACTACGAAACCGGCGCCATGCGCCACGAACATCTGCGCCAGCACGGCCCAGGCGGCAAACGCCGCGGGCACGGAGAAAATCGACCAGCCCACACTGGCGGGAGGCGCATCGGAACGCCCGCGCACCACCGCCGTCAGGCCGCCGAACAGCCAGACCGCGGCCACCGCCGGCACTACGTAGCGCAGCACCCAGACGGGATCTGTGATTCCGGCATTCTGTCCCGCGAGCCATGCGGAGGCCAACGCCAGCATGCCCGCGAACAGCAGGACGGCAACGCCGACGGCAATGAGAGGGGAAGGCGGTTGCGGCAAGGTCAGGCGGAGCCACTCCCAATTGGCGCAGGCGGCCGCCAGAGCCAGAAGCGCAACGAACCACCACGGGTTCGCGCTGATCATCGCGGCAGCCAGAACGGCCAACAGAACGACTGCGGTAACGATACGCTGGCCCAACATATGACGGTCTCCTCGTGTACAGCCCTGGAAAGACGCGCTAGTCGCCGTCCGTTTTATTTCGCGCCGTTTTCGCTGAGTTGCGCGCTGGTACGGCCGAAACGGCGTTCGCGCGTGCGGTACCAGTCAAAGGCGGCCGCGAGCTCGGCGGCGCCGAAATCCGGCCAGTAGCGGTCCGTGAAGTAGAACTCCGCGTAAGCCATCTGCCAGATCAGAAAATTGGAAATGCGCTGTTCGCCGCCGGTGCGGATGAACAGGTCGGGTTCTGGCGCCCAGGCCATGGACAGATGGCGCGCCAGGCGCTCCTCGTCCACCAACTGGGGCTGCGTGGCCAGTGCGGGCTCGGCGGCCAGCATGGCGCGGGTGGCCTGAAGGATGTCCCAGCGTCCGCCATAGTTGGCGGCAACCGTCAGGTGCAGGCGGTCGTTGTGGGCCGTGCGCTCCTGCGCCGCGAAGATCAGCTCTTGCAAACGGGGCTCGAAGGCCGACAGGTCGCCGATGACGTGCAGACGCACGCCCTGCTCTTCCAGCTTGCCGATCTCGCGCTCCAGCGCCTGCACGAACAGGCGCATGAGCAGCGACACTTCCTCGGCCGGGCGGCGCCAGTTCTCGGAACTGAAGGCGAACAGCGTCAGATAGCGCACGCCGGCGCGCCCGCACGCCTCGACCACGCGCCGCACCGCCTGCACGCCCTTGGCATGGCCCGCAGTGCGCGGAAGCAGCCGCCTCGTCGCCCACCGGCCATTGCCATCCATGATGATGGCGACGTGCTCGGGAATGTCGCGGGTAGCGGGAACCGCCTGGGTCGAACTGGTTGCCATTGGTCTGGGGTTGCGCGCGGTGAAACGGCGAAAACGGAACTACGTGAAGAAAAGCCTGCGCCGTCGTTCCACCGCTAAGCAGCAATGCTGCGAACCAATGGACAGGACGGCGCTCAGGCAGGATATCCTGGTCGCCAGGGGGATACGGACTAGCCTATCACCCTGACGGCATCCAGGAATTATACGGTCATGATTTCCGCTTCTTTCTGCGTAACCATCTTGTCGATTTCGGCCACGCTGCGATCGGTCAGTTTCTGGACGTCGTCCTGCGAACGGCGTTCGTCGTCCTCGGAGATTTCCTTGTCCTTGACCAGCTTCTTCAGCGCTTCGTTGGCTTCGCGGCGCAGGTTGCGCACGGCCACCTTGGCGTCCTCGCCTTCGCTGCGGACAACCTTGGTCAGGTCGCGGCGGCGCTCTTCGGTCAGCGCGGGCATCGGCACGCGGATGGTGTCGCCCATCGACATGGGGTTCAGGCCCAGGTCCGATTCGCGGATCGCCTTTTCGATCGCGGAGGCCATGCTCTTCTCGTAGGGCTGCACGCTGATGGTGCGGGCGTCCACGAGGTTCACGTTGCCAACCTGGCTGATCGGCACGGGCGAGCCGTAGTACTCGACCTGCACGTGGTCCAGGATGCCGGTATGGGCGCGGCCCGTGCGGATCTTGGCCAGGTTGGTCTTGAGCGTGTCAAGCGACTTGGCCATCCTGGCTTCGGCGGATTTGCGGATTTCTGCGACGCTCATGGAATTTCCTTTTCTTTAGACGTGTACCAAGGTGCCTTCGTCTTCGCCGCTGACGACCCGCTTGAGGGCGCCGGACTTATTGATCGAAAACACTTTGATCGGCAGCTTCTGGTCACGGCACAGCGCAAAGGCGGTGGCGTCCATGACTTCCAGCCGGCGGACGATCGCTTCGTCGAAGCTGATGCGCGAGTAACGCGTGGCGGTGGGATCCTTGTTGGGATCCGCGCTGTAGATGCCGTCGACCTTGGTGGCCTTCAGCACGATCTCCGCCCCGATCTCGGCGCCGCGCAACGCAGCGGCCGTGTCCGTGGTGAAGAAGGGGTTGCCGGTACCTGCCGCGAAGATGACGACCTTGCCCTCTTCGAGGTAGCGCAGCGCCTTCGGGCGGATGTACGGCTCGACGACCTGATCGATGTTCAAGGCCGATTGCACGCGGGTGTCGACACCCTTGTGCTTGAGCGCGTCTTGCAGCGCAAGCGCGTTCATGATGGTGGCCATCATGCCCATGTAGTCGGCGGTTGCGCGGTCCATGCCCTGCGCGCCCGGGGCGACGCCACGGAAAATATTGCCCCCGCCGATGACGATGGCCAGCTCGACGCCCGTGGCGGCGACTTCAGCGACCTCATCGGTCATGCGGACGATGGTGGAGCGGTTGATGCCAAATGCATCGTCGCCCATCAGCGCCTCGCCGGAAAGTTTGAGAAGAACCCGTTTGTATGCTCTGCTGCTCATAGGTGATATCCCGAAGAACAATCCGACGAAAGTGTAAGACAAGAAATAGGCCGGACTAGAATTTAATCTAGCGCCGGCCCTTAAGCACTACCCTGGGTCAGGCGCGGCCGGCGGCGGCAGCGGCGACCTCAGCGGCGAAATCGCTGGTCTTCTTCTCGATACCTTCGCCGACAACGAACAGCACGAATTTGCTGATCGAAGCGCCCTTTTCCTTGAGCATCTGCTCAACGCTGTGCTTGTCGCTCTTGACGAACGGCTGCGACAGCAGGGTGACTTCCTTCAGGAACTTGGCGACCGAGCCTTCGACCATCTTGGCGACGATGTCAGCCGGCTTGCCCGATTCGGCAGCCTTCTGTTCGGCGACCGAGCGTTCGGCGGCGATGTCGGCGGGGTTCACGCCGTCGGCGTTCAGGGCCTTGGGCTTGGTGGCGGCGATGTGCATCGCCAGGTCCTTGCCCACTTCTTCCGCGCCGGTGTATTCGACCAGCACGCCGATCTTGCCGCCGTGCACGTAGCTGGCCAGCGAGTTCGGGGTCTCGATGCGCTCGAAGCGGCGGATCGAGATGTTTTCGCCGATCTTGCCGATCAGGGCGGTACGGGTGCTTTCGACCGTGCCGTCGCCGTAGGGCAGCGCCGACAGGGCTTCCACGGTGGCGGGGTTCTGCGTGGCGACCAGCTCGGCCAGCTTGTTCACGAAGCCGACGAAGTCGTCGTTCTTGGCGACGAAGTCGGTTTCGCAGTTGATTTCGATGACGGCGCCCTTCTTGGCGTCGGCGGAGATGAACAGACCGATCAGGCCTTCAGCGGTGACGCGGGCGGCAGCCTTGCTGGCCTTGTTGCCCAGCTTGACGCGCAGGATTTCCTCGGCGCGGGCCAGGTCACCCTCGGCTTCCGTCAAGGCCTTCTTGCACTCCATCATGGGCGCGTCGGTCTTTTCGCGCAGTTCCTTGACCAGGGCAGCGGTAATTTCAGCCATGTTTGCTCCAATTTGCTAGAACATGCCCCGGGAAACCGGGACAGTGGTTTGATTCGATGGGACATCCGCGACTAGCGGATCAGGAAGATGGGAGCCCACCTTCGCATTGCCGGCGAGGCGGGAGCGGACCGATTTCGGCACCGCTCCCAGACGCTAACCGCCGGACATGACAACAGGCTTAGGCCTGGTTGTCCTGCACTTCGACGAACTCTTCCTGGCCTTCGCCCAGTTCTTCGACCAGACCGTTCAGGTTCTGTTCGCGGCCTTCCAGCACGGCGTCGGCGATGCCCTTGGCGTACAGCGCGATGGCCTTGGCCGAGTCGTCGTTGCCGGGGATGACGTAGTCGATGCCTTCGGGCGAGTGGTTGGTGTCAACCACGGCGACCACGGGGATACCCAGGGTCTTGGCTTCGGCGATGGCGATCTTGTGGTAGCCGACGTCGATCACGAAAATGGCGTCAGGCAGACCGTTCATGTCCTTGATGCCGCCGATCGACTTGTTCAGCTTTTCCAGTTCGCGCTGGAACAGCAGGCCTTCCTTCTTGATCATGCGCTCAGCGCCGCCTTCGGCGACCACGGCTTCCATGTCCTTCAGGCGCTTGACCGAGGTCTTGACCGTCTTGAAGTTGGTCAGCATGCCGCCGAGCCAGCGGGCGTCGACGAAGGGCATGCCGCAACGGGAGGCTTCAGCGGCGACCAGCTCGCGAGCAGCGCGCTTGGTGCCGACGAACAGGATGTTGCCGCCGCGAGCAGCCAGCTGCTTCACGAACTTGGTGGCTTCCTGGTACTTATCAACCGTCTTTTCCAGGTTGATGATGTGAATCTTGTTGCGATGGCCGAAGATGAAGGGGGCCATCTTGGGGTTCCAGTAGCGGGTCTGGTGACCAAAGTGGACACCCGCTTCCAGCATTTCGCGCATCAAAGACATAACTTTCTCCAAGGGTTGATTTCTTGCGCCACACCTGCATCAGCCTCTGGCTGACACCCTGGGTGGTGTTGCGCGCGATTTCCCGCAAATGCGGGATGACAAAATTTTAACCGGGCCGACCGATCACTGCCGCAATAACTGCGACGCCCTGGGGCGCCTTCTACTACGCTGCCGCGATAAACCCAGACGGCCGCCACGACCAAGAGCCTTGCACCGCATGCTTGCAGGCGCTTTTCCAGACCCACCAGGAATTTCCTGGAAGTTTCCGGCGGTTTCCCGAAAGCGCACCCGGACCTGTTTTGTTGGCGGCGAAATCCAGCTCTGGAAAATCCAGCTCTTCGCGTTCAAGCGCGGGGTTGTCACACCCTGGCTTCAGTTCGACCGCGCATCAGACCATCGGGGCATTTCTTAAGAAAACGCGAACGTTTTCAAGAACTTAAGCCGACATCCATACCGAGTCCAAACCCTGAGCCTGCATCGCCGCTCTAAAACATGACCGGGCTTACAAGCACGCCGCATCCCCAGCCTGGCGCCTGCATCGAATTTGCCGCCGCTCCGCCCGCCCGACTGGTTTCCTGCCTGCGTGCCCACCCACGGAACCAACGACCTGCCCGATTTCGCTCCACAACCTTCGCTTGCGGTGAAACTTCAGGGCGCGCCGCCGATCACTATGAAAGGACCTGCTGCCAGACTACCTGCCGGGTTTGCGTGACATCGGTTCCGCTGCCTGCACCCGCCGGGTTCGGCCTTTGCCGTAACCCGATTGCTCCCCAAAATTTTAGGGAAGCCTATAATTCTACTATTCTTTCAAGCAGACATTCAAGCGAGACATCGCCAAGCTATTCCATGGGCACTATCACCAATCAAGCCGACCTGGCCAAGATGCGCGCCGCCTGCCAGGATGCGGCCAAAGTCCTCGATTTCATCACGCCGCACGTCAAGCCTGGGGTCACCACCGGAGAGCTGGACCGCCTCTGCCTGGAGTACCTGACCGATGAGCTGGGCGTGAAATCGGCCACGGTGGGCTATGCGCCCCCGGGCTACCCGCCCTTCCCCGGCGCCATCTGTACCTCGGTCAACCACCAGGTCTGCCATGGCATCCCGGGCGACAAGGTGTTGAAAAACGGCGATTCGCTGAATATCGACGTCACCATCATCAAGGATGGCTGGTTCGGCGACACCAGCCGCATGTACGCAGTGGGCGAACAATCCATATTGTCGCGCCGCCTGACCGAGATCACCTTCGAGTGCATGTGGAAGGGCATCCAGCAGGTGAAAAACGGGGCCACGTTGGGCGACATCGGCAACGCGATCCAGAAGCACGCCGAGGCCAACGGCTTTTCAGTGGTGCGCGAGTTCTGCGGCCACGGCATTGGCCAGCGCTTCCACGAAGACCCGCAGGTGCTGCACTATGGCAAGCCGGGTACGGGCGTGAAGCTGACGACGGGCATGCTGTTCACCATTGAACCGATGATCAATGCGGGCCGCCGCGAGATCCGCCAGCTGTCCGACGGCTGGACGGTTGTCACCCGCGACCACAGCCTGTCGGCCCAATGGGAGCATGCTGTCTGTGTCACCGAGACCGGCTACGAAGTGTTGACCCTGTCGCCGGGGATGCCCAAGCCGCCCGCCTTCGTCACCGAACCCCTGGTCATCCCAGCCGTCTGACACACAACCTTAGCCGCCATGACCGCCGCCATTCTCAGCGCCCTGCGCGAACGCATCCAGGAAGCCCGGCGGACCGCGGTGGCGCAATTCCGCACGCACCTGCGACCAGACACCCTGCTGTCCGAGCTGCGCCGCATCGTCGACGCCGCGCTGCGCGACCTGATCAAGCATTGCCCCCTGCCCGCCGGCGCCACGCTGGCGGCCGTGGGCGGCTATGGCCGGGGCGAGCTTTACCCGCACTCCGACGTGGACCTGCTGATCCTGCTGCCGCACGCTCCCACGCCCGAGGACGAGTCGGCCATCGAAAAGCTGGTGGCCTCGCTGTGGGACCTGGGCCTGGAGCCGGGCCATAGCGTGCGCACCATCGAGGACTGCGAACGCGAGGCGGACGCCGATATCACCGTGGAAACGGCTTTGCTGGAATCCCGCTGGCTGGCGGGCAGCCGCACGCTGATGAAGGCCTTCGAAGCCGCGACCAAGTCGCGCCTGGACCCGCGCGCGTTCTTTCGCGCCAAGCGCGTCGAAATGCAGCAGCGCCACGCGCGCTACCAGGACACGCCCTATGCGCTGGAGCCGAACTGCAAGGAGTCGCCGGGCGGACTGCGCGACCTGCAGGTCATCCTGTGGATGGCCCGGGCAGCCGGCTTTGGCAACAGCTGGCGCTCCGTGGCGCAAGCCGGCCTGCTGACCTCGTCCGAGGCGCGCGACCTGCGCAAAGCAGAACAAGCCTTCAAGCGCCTGCGCATCGAATTGCACCTGCTGGCGAACCGGCGCGAAGACCGCGTGCTGTTCGACCTGCAGCCCGCCCTGGCCGAAGTCTATGGCATCCACGCCACCGCCACCCGCCGCGGCAGCGAGCTGCTGATGCAGCGCTACTACTGGGCGGCGCGGCTGGTGACCCAGCTGAACGGCATCCTGGTGCAGAACATCGAGGAACGGCTGTTCCCGCGTCCGGACAGCGACGCGCGCGACATCGACGACGACTTCCGCAATCTGCGCGACCGCCTGGACATCATTCGCGACGACGGTTTCGAGCGCAATCCCACCCTGCTGCTGCGGGCCTTCCTGGTGATGCAACAGCATCCGGAACTGACCGGGATGTCGGCGCGCACGCTGCGCGCCATCTGGCATTCGCGCCACCGCATCGACGCGCAATTCCGCCGCAACCCGGTCAACCGCAAGCTGTTCCTGCAGATCCTGCAGCAGCCGCGCGGCATCGTGCATGAACTGCGGCGCATGACCATGCTGAACATCCTGCCGCGCTATCTGCCGGTATTCCGCCGCATCGTCGGCCAGATGCAGCATGACCTGTTCCACGCCTATACGGTGGATCAGCACACGCTGGCGGTGGTGCGCAACCTGCGCCGCTTCACCATGCCGGAACATGCCCAGGAGTATCCGCTGGCCAGCCAGCTGATCGCCGGCCTGGACCGGCACTGGCTGCTGTATGTGGCCGCGCTGTTCCACGACATTGCCAAGGGCCGCGGCGGCGACCATTCCGAACTGGGCGCGCGCGAAGTGCGCAAGTTCGCCCAAGACCACGGCATGGAGCCCGAGGACGCCAAGCTGGTCGAATTCCTGGTCCGCCAGCACCTGCTGATGTCGGCCGTGGCGCAGAAGCGCGACCTGTCCGATCCGGCCGTGGTGCAGGACTTCGCCGCCACCGTGAAGGACGAACGCCACCTGACCGCCCTGTACCTGCTGACGGTGGCCGATATCCGCGGCACCAGCCCCAAGGTCTGGAATGCCTGGAAAGGCAAGTTGCTGGAAGACCTGTACAAGCTGACGCTGGCCGCCCTGGGCGGCGCCCACGCCGACGCCCACACCGTCCTGGCCGAGCGCAAGGAAGAAGCCGCCCGCCTGACCCGACTGGCGGGCCTGCGCGACGATGCCCGGGAAGCCTTCTGGAACCAGCTCGACGTGGCGTATTTCCTGCGCCACGACGCCTCGGACATCGCCTGGCACACGCGCCATCTTTATCATCAGGTCGCGCCAGCGCAGGCAGTGGTCAAGGCCCGCCCCACCGAACATGGCGAAGGCCTGCAGATCATGGTGTACACCCGCGATGCGCCCGACCTGTTCGTGGCGATCTGCGGCTATTTCGACGCCAAATCGCTTTCCATTCAGGATGCGCGCATCCACACCACGCGCCACGGCTGGGCGCTGGACAGCTTCATCGTGCTGTTGCCGGAAGGCGCCAGCGACCTGCGCGCCCAGGCCACCCTGGTCGAACATGAATTGGCCGAACGCCTCAAGGACCCGCACGCCGCCGCCTTGCAACAGCCCGCGCGCGGCGGCTACTACGGCCGCGGCCGGCAGTCCCGCGTGTCACGGGTGTTCCCGGTCATGCCGCAGGCCGAACTGCAGCCCGACGAGCGCAGCACCTCCTGGCGCCTGTCGGTAACCGCGACCGACCGCCCCGGCCTGCTGCACGCGCTGGCGCGCGTCTTCGCCGGGCACGAAGTGAACCTGCTGATGGCCAAGATCATGACGCTGGGGGACCGGGTCGAGGACGTATTCATCGTCGACGGTTCGGCGCTGACACGCCCGCGCAGCCAGATGCAGTTCGAACGCGACGTCCTGGACGCCCTGGCGGGCGAGGAAGCCCAGCAGCGCGCCGCCTGATCACGGGTGCCTGGCATCGCCAGCGCCGCCGGGACCGCATACAATCCCGGTTTTCGGCCAGGCGATACCCTCCCCATGGAGCTAAACGATTATCTGCGCGTTTTCGGCACCAGCTTCTTTTTCGCGCTGGCCACCCTGCTGCCCTTTCTGAACCCGCCCGCGATCGCGCCGATCTTCCTGTCGCTGACCGAGGGCGCGTCATCATCCACCCGGATGGTGCTGGCCAAGCGCGTGGCCATCAATGTCTGCCTCATGTTGATCGTCGCCATGGTCGCGGGCAACGTGCTGCTTAGTTTCTTCGGCATTTCGCTGTCCATCGTGCGGGTCGGCGGCGGCATGCTCGTGATCGCCAGCGCCTGGCGGCTGGTGAATTCGCCCGACGCCGATACCGAGCGCGTGGCGCGCATGGCCGAGTCCTTCACCCCGGAGATGGCCAAGGCCCGCGCGTTCTATCCGCTGACCTTCCCCATCAGTTGCGGTCCCGGATCCATCGCCGCGGCCATCACCGTGGGGGTGTCGCTGCGCGATCAGAACCACGTGCTGAGCCTGGTGCGGCTGGGTGGATCCATTCCGGGCATCATCGTCGTATCGGTCACGCTCTACATCTGCCTGCGCTTTGCCGCGCAAATGCTGCACCGCCTGGGCGACAATGGCACCGCTGTGTTCATGCGCCTCTCGGCCTTCATCATGCTGTGCCTCGGCGTACAGATCTTCTGGGAAGGCTCGCGCGAACTGCTGCTGGGCGTGTTGCAGCAAGTGATGCAACCAATTCCGATTCCCAAGGCCTAAGCCTGGCTCGGGGCCGCTTCCGGCCCCTTTTCCAACCCTTGCAAAGCAACAATGACCTCTCGCTCAGAACGCCTGCTCCGCCTGATCGCCCTCTTCTGCTTCGGCGCCGTCGGCCTTGCCCTCGTTTCCCAGCACGTCTTCGACATGCCGCCCTGCGCCTGGTGCGTCATGCAGCGCCTGATCTACCTGGTGATCGGCGTGATTGCGCTGGTGGGCGGATTCGGCGGCGGACGCGCCCTGACGCGCCTGTGCGGCGCGCTCACCGCGCTATTGTCCCTGGGCGGTATCGCCGCGGCCTGGTATCAGTACAGCGTAGCGGCCAACATGCTGTCCTGCGACCAGACCTTCGCCGACCGCTTCATGACCGGCATCGGCCTGGAAAGCGCCGTGCCGTGGCTGTTCGGCATCTATGCCACTTGCATGGACGCCAAAGTGCCGGTGCTGGGCATCGAATATGCACTGTGGAGCCTGGCGCTCTTCGTCATCATTCTCTTCATGGCGCTGCCGGTCGTGTTCCGGCGCGGCGGATCGCAGTAACAGCCCTTCCTGACGCCGCCCGCAGGATCGCGGGCGGCGCCCAAACGCGGGGAAGCCTGGTCTCGCTCCGGCGCCGTCCCCGCCTTGATCATGTCCAATCTGAAATACCTGACCGGATACCCGGAATCCCTGCTCGCCCAGGCCCAAAAGCTGCTCGACCAAGGCAAGCTGGGCGCGGCGCTGCTGGCGCGCTACCCTGCCGGCCCCCACGACGTGCGCACCGACCGGGCGCTCTACCAATACGTGACGGACCTGAAGAACAGCTACATGCGCAACGGCGACCAGATCAACAAGGTCGCCTTCGACAGCAAGATCCATGTGATCCAGCACGCGCTGGGACAACACACTTATATCTCGCGCGTGCAGGGCGGCAAGCTGAAGGCCAAGCACGAAATCCGGGTGGCCACATTGTTCAAGACCGTGCCGGCGGAATTCCTGAAAATGATCACGGTGCATGAACTGGCCCACCTGAAGGAAAAGGACCATAACAAGGCCTTCTACAACCTGTGCCTGCGCATGGAGCCGCAGTACCACCAGTATGAGTTCGACTTGCGGCTGTATCTGACGCACCTGGAGGCGACACGCGAAAACTTGTGGAAGGCCGCGGCCTGATATCGCAGTGCAGGCGCCCAGTACCCCGCAATAAAAAATGCCGTCCCGAAGGACGGCATTTTTCTTGCCACCAGGCAAACGCGTCAGGCGTCGCTGGCGGCGTAGCCCATGTTGAACTGCAGGCCGCTGGCCCCGCCTTCCTCGCCCGGTTCGCCACGGGACTGGCCCAGGCGAGCCAAGTATTCAGGGGTGATGTCGCCCGTGACGTACTGGCCGTCAAAGCACGAAGCCTCGAAGCGCGACAGCTTGGGGTTGATGTCCCGCACCGCCTGCTGCATGTCGTGCAGGTCCTGGTAGACCAGCGAGTCGGCGCCGATGGCGCGGGCGATTTCCTCGTCGCTGCGGCCGGTGGCGATGAGTTCGCTCTGCGTAGGCATGTCGATGCCGTAGACGTTCGGGAAACGCACCGGGGGAGCAGCCGAGGCGAAGTAGACCTTGTTGGCGCCTGCGGCGCGAGCCATATCCACGATCTCGCGGCTGGTCGTGCCGCGCACGATGGAGTCGTCCACCAGCAGCACGTTCTTGCCCTTGAATTCCATGCCGATGGCATTGAGTTTCTGGCGCACGGACTTACGGCGCACGGCCTGGCCCGGCATGATGAAGGTGCGGCCCACGTAGCGGTTCTTGATCAGGCCTTCGCGGTAGTCCAGGTTCAGGCGGGCGGCCAACTGCATAGCTGCGGGACGCGAGGAGTCCGGAATCGGCATGACCACGTCGATATCGCCCAGGCGCATGTTGCGCGCGACCTTGTCGGCCAGGTACTCGCCCATGCGCAGACGGGCGTCATACACCGACACGCCGTCGATCAGGGAGTCCGGACGCGCGAAGTACACGTACTCGAAAATGCAGGGCACCAGTTGCGGATTGTCGGCGCACTGGCGGCTGACGAAGCGGCCGTCCAGGTCGATGAACACGGCTTCGCCGGGCTCGACGTCGCGCACGAAGGCAAAGCCGCTGCCTTCCAGCGCCACCGATTCCGACGCGACCATCCACTCCACGCCCTCTTCGGTTTCCTGGCGACCGATGCACAGCGGACGGATGCCGTTGGGATCACGGAAGGCCAGCAGGCCGTAACCAGAAATCTGCGCCACCACGGCATAGGCGCCGCGCACGCGCTTGTGCAGGGCCGATACGGCGCGGAAGATGGCGTCGTCGTCCAGCGACACGCCGCTGGCCGCCGATTGCAGCTCGTGCGCCAGCACGTTCAGCAGGACTTCGGAATCGGAGTTGGTGTTGATGTGGCGGCGGTCGACGCGGTAGAGCGATTCGCGCAGTTCGCGCCAGTTGGTCAGGTTGCCGTTGTGGGACAACATGATGCCGAACGGCGCGTTGACGTAGAACGGCTGGGCCTCTTCCTCGCTGGCGCTGGAGCCCGCGGTGGGATAGCGGACCTGGCCGACGCCCGACGTACCCGGCAGCGCGCGCATGTTGCGCGTGCGGAAGACGTCGCGCACCAGGCCGTGAGCCTTGTACATATTGAATTGGTTACCTTGCGATGTCGCGATGCCCGCGGCGTCCTGCCCGCGATGCTGCAACAGCAGCAAGCTGTCATAGAGCAGCTGGTTGACCGGCCCGCGCCCGATGACCCCTACGATTCCACACATGGTGAGATTTCCTGGTTGATTTAAAGCTAATCAATACGGCAGCCACGTCGCCAGGGACGGCGGCAGCCACGTCTTGATATGTTTGATGGCCTCGATGGCCGAATGCGAAAACATGGCGTCCTTCCACCACGGCTCCTGCGGCAGCGGCGTGTAGCCTGCGGCGGCGACCAGCGCCAGCACGATCAACAGGCCACGGGCCAGCCCGAACATCCCGCCCAGGCCGTGGTCGGCGGGACTCAGTCCGGTGCTGCGGATCAGGGCGGCAAGCGTCATGTTGACCAAGCCCACGCCGAGCAGCACGATGATGAACACCGCGGCGTACGAGACTCCCATGCGCAGCAGCGTCGTTTCAATATAGGGCTCCAGCCAGGCATAGACCGTGGGCCCCCACCATATCGCCGCCACGAAGGCCAGCAGATAGGCGACCAGCGACAGCACCTCTTTGAGCAGGCCGCGCACCAGGCCCAGCACACCCGAAACCACCAGGATGGCCAGCACGACGAAGTCGAAGCCGGTCACTATTGGGCGGCGATGAAACCATTGTCATAGCCCAGGGTGCGCAACCGCGCCTGGGCCGCCTGCGCCGCCTCGCGCGAGGGGAACGGCCCCACCCGCAGACGGTACTGCTGTTTGCCATTGATGGTGGCTTGTTCCACGAATGCGTTGGTGACGCCGGCCTGGTGCAGCTTGCCGCGCCGCGACTGGGCGTCCTCGGCGGTCGTATAGGCGGCGATCTGCAACACGAAATTGCCCTTGGCGGCGGGCTTGGGCGCGGGCGCCGAAGCCGCTGGCGCCGAACGCCCTTCCAGCAAGGCCAGCGCGCGCGCGCCGTCATCCGATCGGTTATCGGGCTTGGCCGGCGTCGCGGGCTTGGGGTCCGGCTTGGGCGGCGTAGCCGGCTTGGGCTCGGGCTTGGGCGGCGTGACGGCCGCCGTCGCGGGCGGCGTCGCAGGTTGCGCGGCCGGAGGCGTCGTCGTCGCCGGCGGCTGCACGGACGTCACGGGAGGCGGCGTCGGGATGGCCGAAGGATCCGTCGGCGCAGCACTGCCCGGCGCGGGCGTCTGCGGCGCGGCGACTTGCGGTTCGGTCACTTGCGGCTGGAACGGCGTATTGCGCTCCGGCACCCTGATGGGAATGTTGTCGTCCACAGGCGTGGGCTGCGAATCGAGCACCATGGGAAGGATGATGACGGCTGCCAGCACCAGCGCGACAGCGCCTGCCAGCCTGCGCCGCGCGCGACCGCGCAGCTCCGCAGCCTGCACCTCGCTGGGCACAGCCGCCCGCTTGGAGGACTGCGCCTGGTCGGCAGGATCTTTGCGTTTGAAAAAACCCATGGAGGAGAATTCCTTGCGGCGATATGGCGGCGGGCCGCCGGACGCGACTGACCCGCTGCTGCCTATGCCTTGCGACCCAGAGCCTGCAAAACCGAGGCTACGGTGAGAAACGAGCCGAACACCACGATTCTATCATTCTCCCCTGCCCGTTCGCGCGCTGCCGCAAAGGCCTGGGCGGGATCCGGGTAAGCGGAGATACCTGGTTTTTCGCCATCCGCCGGCGCAGGCGGCAGCGCGGCGGCGACCTGCTCCGCCAGCGCGTCTCCAGAGGTACCGCGCGGCCCCGGCAAGCCGGCGCAGTACCAGTTGTCGATGCGCGTGCCGAGCTTGGCGATGACGCCGGCCAGATCCTTGTCGTTGAGCATGCCGAACACCGCGTGGGTGTAGGGATGAAAGCCCATGTTGTCCAGGTTCTGCGCCAGCACCGCCGCGGCATGCGGATTGTGCGCCACGTCCAGGATGACCGCGGGCTGGCCCGGCAGGATCTGGAAACGGCCCGGCAGGGACGCCTGCAGCAAGCCCAGGCGCACGGCCTGTTGCGGCACCGGCAGGCGGTCGCGCACCGATTCCAGCGTGGCCAGCGCGGCCGACGCGTTCAGCAGCTGGTTGGCGCCGCGCAGCGCCGGATAGGCCAGCGAGTTGCGCCGCTGTTCGCGGCCGCCATAGGCCCATTGCTGGCGGTCGCCGGAATAGTTGAAGTCGCGTCCGAACAGCCACAGGTCCGCGCCGATTTCCTGGACGTGGTCCAGCAGCGATTGCGGCGGCATGGGATCGCTGCAGATCGCCGGCCGGCCGCTGCGGTAGATGTGGGCTTTCTCGAAGCCGATCTTCTCGCGCGTATCGCCCAGCCAGTCGGTGTGGTCCAGGTCCACGCTGGTGACGACGGAGCAATCCGCATCGACGATATTGACGGCGTCCAGCCGTCCGCCCAGGCCGACTTCCAGCACCACGGCGTCCAGTTTCGACTGCGAGAACAGTCGCAGGATTGCCAGCGTGGTGAACTCGAAGTACGTCAGCGACACGTCGCCGCGCGCGGCTTCGACCGCCTGGAACTGGGCAATCAAGGCCTCGTCCGTGGCGATCTGGCCATTGATGCGGGCGCGTTCGTTGAAATTGATCAGGTGCGGGGACGTGTACAGCCCGACCTTGTAGCCGGCTGCAAGCAGGATTGCCTCCAGCATGGCACAGGTGGAACCCTTGCCGTTGGTGCCGCCGACGACGAACTTCACGCCGGACAGCTCCAGCCCCAGGCGCCCCGCCACCTCACGCACCCGGTCCAGACCCATGTCGATGGCGGTGGCGTGGATCGATTCCAGGTACTGCAGCCAATCGGACAGGGTGGCGGAAACGTCGGGCGTGCGGGCAGAAGACATGACAAAGCCGGTAGTGAGATCAGCCTTCGATTTTAGCAGTCCGCGCCCGGTGTTTTCCCTAATCCCCCAGGGAGCGGCAAGGTATCCGCAGCGAAAAACTGCTTGCCACTATTTTTCTCATACATAAAAATAATTTCACGTATGAAAATTTAAACGGATCAACCATGACGCAAAGCAAGACTCCCGCCTGGCTGGTGCGCGAGGCCGACGTGCCCGGCTACCACCCCGCCAATCACACCGGCACCCTGAACCGGCGCCTGATCGGCCCGGACACCGTCGGCTCCCGGGGCGTGGAAGTGCTGCTGGGCGTGATCGACAAGGGCAAGGGCGCCCTGCCGCACGCCCACCCCGGCATCGAGCAGGTCTGCTATCTGCTGTCCGGAACGGCGCGCGCGCAGGTGCAGGACGAATGGGCCGACATGGGACCCGGCGACTGCTGCTATTTCCCCCCGGACATTCCGCACGTCTTCACCGTCACCAGCGACGAGCCCGCCCGCCTGCTGGTGATCTATACGCCCCCTTATGAAGAATCCCCAGACCGCGTGATACGCGGCTTTCCGGCGCCATCCCCAGCCGCTTGACGCGGCGCAGCCCCGGGCAGCGGACGCAGAAGCCGCGCCTGGACCCGAAGCACACAGGAGACAAACCATGAGACCCCTAAGCCTGCTGGGCGCCGCCCTCATCGGCGGCGCAGCGCTGTTCGCCGGCCCCGCCGCCCACGCCGCCGACTATCCCGCGAAACCCATCACCCTGATCGTCCCCTTTCCCGCCGGATCCGGCACCGACGCCGTGGGCCGCATCTTCGGCGCCGAGCTGGGCAACATCCTCGGCCAACAGGTCGTGGTGGAGAACAAGCCCGGAGCCAACGCCACCATCGCCGCCAACTACGTGGCGCGCGCCAAGCCCGACGGCTACACGCTCTTCGTCACCACCAACACCTCGCATTCGGCCGCGCCCTGGCTGATGAAGAACGTGCCCTACGATCCGGTCAAGGACTTCACTCCCATCGCCCGCGGCGGCAACCTTCCCTTCATCCTGGTCGTGAACCCGAAACGCCCGTGGAAGACCGTGGGCGAACTGGTGGCCGACGCGCGCCAGCATCCCGGCCGCATCACCTACGCCAGCGGCAACAGCACGGGAATCGTCGCCGGCGCCACGCTGGCCAACCGCGCCAAGATCGACATCCTGCACGTACCTTATAAAGGCACGCCGCAAGGGCTGACCGATGTGGTCGGCGGGCAGGTCGATTTCATGTTCACCGACCTGGCTTCCGGCCTGCCCTTCGTGCAATCGGGCCAGTTGCGCGCGCTGGCCGTGTCGACCGCCGAACGCAGCGCCATCGTCCCGGACCTGCCGTCCATGGCCGAATCCGGCGTGCAGGACTTCGACCTGAACTCCTGGAACGGCTACTTCGGCCCGGCGGGCATGCCCCCGGAGATCGTGGCCAAGCTGAATGCCGCGATCAATCAGGTGGTCGCCAAGCCTGACGTGCAAAAGCGCTTGGCCGGCCTGGGTTTCGACGCCTTTTCCAGCACGCCCGAGGCCTTTTCCCAGTTCGTCGGCTCGCAGCTGGACCTGTGGGGCAAACTGATCCGCGACGCGGGAATCGAGCAGCAATGAGCGACCGGCCGCAATCCGAAATTCCCGGCGGCCCGCTGGCGGGCGTACGCATCCTGGACCTGAGCACCGTCGTGATGGGGCCCTATGCCACCCAGGTCCTGGCCGACCTGGGGGCGGACGTCATCAAGGTCGAGCCGCCGGCAGGCGACAACATGCGGGCCGTCGGCCCCATGCGCAACCCCGGCATGGGCCATATCTATCTGCACCTGAACCGCAACAAGCGTTCGGTGGTGCTGGACCTGAAGACGCCGGAGGGGCTTGAGGCCTGCCTGAAACTGGCCGAAAGCTGCGACGCCCTGCTCTACAACATCCGCCCGCAGGCGATGGCCCGACTGGGCTTGTCCTACGAAACGGTTGCGGCGCGCAATCCGCGCATCGTCTACCTGGGCGCCTACGGCTATGGCGAGGCCGGCCCGTACGCCGGACGTCCCGCCTATGACGACCTGATCCAGGGCCAGACCGGCATCGCCGCCCTCTCCGCCCTGCAGAGCGGAGATGTGCCGCGCTACGCGCCGCTGACCCTGGCCGACCGCGCGGTCGGACTGCACGTCGGCATCGCGCTCGTCTCCGCGGTGCTGCACGCCCGCAGCACGGGACAAGGCCAGCAGGTGGAAATCCCCATGTTCGAGGGCATGGCCCACCTCGTGCTGGGGGACCATCTCGGCGGCGCCACCTTCGATCCTCCGCTCGGCCCCACGGGTTACGCGCGCCTGTTGGCGCCGCATCGCCGCCCTTACGCCACGGCCGACGGCTATATCAGCCTGCTGATCTATAACGACAAACACTGGCGCAACTTCTTTGACCTGATCGGCCGCCCCGAATTGTCGCGGGATCCGCGCTTCAGCACCCACGGCGCGCGCGCCGCCCATATCGGCGAGGTCTACGCCTTTGTCGCCGACGTCATCGCCACCCGGAGCAGCCAGGAGTGGCTGGAAGGCTTGGCGCGGGCAGACATTCCCGCCTCGCCGCTCTATTCCGTGGACGATTTGCTGCAGGACGAGCACCTGGCCACGACCGGCTTCATCCGGCCCATGGACCACCCCAGCGAAGGCCGGATCCGCACGACCGCGCCGCTGGGCAGATACGAAAACACCCCCACCTCGATACGCCGCCCCGCCCCCAGGCTGGGCCAGCACAGCCGCGAGGTGCTGGCCGAAGCCGGCTATGACCCTGCCCGGATCGACGCCATGACGGCCCGCGGCATCACCCTGGATGGAAACGACTGATGGACTTTGAATTCACCCCCGACCAGTTGGCCCTGCGGGACGCCGTGTCCCGCATCTGCGAACGCTATCCGGACGAATACTGGCTGGAACGCGACCGCGAAGGCGGCTTTCCGGAACCCCTGCATGCCGATCTGGCGCGCGACGGCTGGCTGGGCATCGCCATGCCGCAGGAGTATGGCGGCGCGGGTCTGGGCATGACCGAAGCGGCGCTGATGATGCAGACCATCGCGGCTTCCGGCGCGGGCTTCACCGGCGCCTCGGCGGTCCACATGAATATCTTCGGCCTGAACCCGGTAGTGGTATTCGGCAGCGACGAGCAGCGCCAGCGCTGGCTTGCACCCCTGATCGCGGGCCGCGAAAAGGCCTGCTTCGCCGTCACCGAACCCGATGCCGGACTGGACACCACCAAGCTCAGCACCCGCGCGGTGCGCCAGGGCGACGAGTACGTGGTGCATGGCCGCAAGATCTGGATCTCGACCGCCCAGGTCGCCCACAAGATGCTGCTGCTGGCCCGCACCACCCCGCTGTCAGACGTCGAAAAGCCCACGCAGGGCCTGTCGCTCTTCTATACAGACCTGGACCGCAGCAAGATAGAAGTGCGCGAAATCGAGAAAATGGGCCGCAAGGCGGTGGACTCGAACATGCTGTTCATCGACGGCCTGCGCATCCCCGTGGCCGACCGCATCGGCGAGGAAGGCCGGGGTTTCGAGTACATCCTGCACGGCCTGAACCCCGAGCGCATCCTGATCGCGGCCGAGGCGGTGGGCATCGGCCGAGCCGCCCTGGACCGGGCGGTGAAATACGCCGGAGAACGCACCGTATTCGGACGTCCCATCGGCCAGAACCAAGGCATCCAGCACCCCCTGGCCCAGGCCTGGATGCAGCTCGAAGCCGCCGACCTTATGGTATTCAAGGCCGCCAGCCTCTATGACGCGGGCAAGCCCTGCGGCCCCTACGCGAACTCGGCCAAATACCTGGCGGCCGAGGCCGGCTATAACGCCTGCCAGACCGCGGTCATGACCCTGGGCGGCATGGGGTACGCCAAGGAATACCATGTGGAGCGCCTGCTGCGCGAAAGCTTCATTCCGCGCATCGCGCCGGTCAGTCCGCAGTTGATCATGTGCTTCATCGCGGAGAAAGTGCTGGGACTGCCCAAGTCCTACTGAGCGACGGCGTTCGATAGGCGCCCAGGCCTGCCCGTCAGGCCTGCTGCTCCAGCGCGGTGCAGGCCGAGCGCAGGATGCGCGCGTAGGCCTCCTGCTGCGGCTCGATCCGGTAGATCGGCCCGCCCACCGAAATCGCGTAGTGTTCGCCGGACAGCGTAACGGGCCAGGCGATGGCGCCCACGTCCGCAATGGACTCGCCGCTGTTCATGAACCAGCCGCGCTGTCGCGACAGCTCCAGGTCCGCCAGCAGCGCCTCGCGCGTCACCAGGGTGCGCTCGTTGTGGCGGGTCATGGTCATGTCCGCGAGCATGGCGTCGCGGGCCGGTGTGTCCAACAGGGACAGCAGCGCCTTTCCGAGCGAATTTGCGTGAACGTCCTTAAACTCACCCGCAACCGGTGCATATCTGATGGTATGCGGAGAATCCAGCACATCCAGGTAGACCACCCGGCCGTCCTGGCTCAACTTGGCGAAAACAATCGTTTCGCGGGTGGCGTCCCTTAATTCGGTAAGGCTGGGATAGACCCGGTCCAGCACCGGATCGGCGCGGGCGATGCGCTGCGCCATGGCCAATAGCCTGCCGGTCGGGTAGTAGCCCTGGCGCCGGCCGGTTTCATACAGGTAACCCAGGCCGGTCAGGGTGCGGATCAGGGCCAGGCAGCTGGACACCGGCACATCCAGCAGCCGGGCCAGTTCCGATAGCGGCAGCGCGCGCTTTTCGCGGGCATAGGTTTCGATGATTTCGATAACTCGCAGCGCCGTCTTGACACTCATTGCCTGGTCCGAACTGTTTAGCACGTGAAACATCTGGCTCGCCGGCGGCTAAAGTTCCCTGCGGGCCTGCCGTAATGGTAGCTGAGAATTCCCTGAAAACAGCGCGTTCCTCCGAGACGCCCACATCGCCGTTGGAGTGATCATGGCCGTAACCCCCCTAGCCCCCGCATCGTTTGCACCAGCGCCGGTCGCGGCCGCGCCGGTTGCGCCGGACCCATCCGTGAGTGTGGCGCCCGCAGCTGCCGCAACGAACAGCGGAGCTTCAGACAGCGCGACATCGGATCAATCCGATTCGCAAAAGCTTCCCCTGGACAAGGCTCTGGACGAAATCAACGACCAGATGAAGGCTTGGTCTACTCAGCTCCAGTTCGAGATCGACCCCAACGTGCACCAGGTAGTGGTATCGGTGATAGACGCGGAATCGGGCGACGTCATACGTACGATCCCCAGCGAAACCCTGCTGAAAATCGCCAAAATGATCGTGAACATGCAAGGAAACGGCATCAAAACCACAGCCTGATTCGACCCCGATTTCAAGCGCCGGCCACCGCCATCAAGCGGGCCAGCCATGGAAGCGTCGAATTAGGCCCGCCTAATGCCCTTACCCGGCCAATCGCCGCCACCGTATTTTTGACAGAATCGCATCGCTAGGAAGGAATTTCACATGGCCTCTATCACCAACCTCGGCTCGACCACCGGCTTGCCCCTCGAAAAGATCCTGACCGATCTCCAGGCGGCCGAGGACAAGAAGCTCAGCCTGTACACGAATCGCCAAGCCAGTTACGAGGCCCGTGTAAGCGCCTTTGGCCAGATTCAAAGCGCGGTTGAAGCCCTGCAGAAAGCAGCAGCGGCATTGGGTAAGTCGTCCACGCTGGACGCCGTGAAACCCAATGTGATCGGCGACGGAGTAACCGCGACCATCGGCGAAGACGGCGCCACGATGGGCGAGTACGCCATCAATGTGAAGAACCTGGCGACGGCCCAGACCTTGCAATCGGGCATGGTTGCGGATCGCAAAGCTTCCAATGGCGCTTCCGGCTCATTTGAAATTGAACTCACCAATGGTGAAAAGCACACGATCGACCTGAGCGACACGTCGCTGAATGGCATCGCAAAGGCAATCAATAGCGATGACAAGGCGCCCGTGCGCGCGACGATCATCACCAATGACTCCGGCAGTTACCTCATGCTCAGCGCAAAGGATACTGGCGTGCAGGCATCGGTAAAGACCATCACTGTTACCGGCACTCCCGAACTGGAAAACATCCTGAGCTACAACTCGGGCTCCGGCACCCAGCTGACGCAGCAAACCGCTGCCGGCGACGCTGAGCTCGAGGTCAACGGCATCACGATCAAGAGCGGCAGTAACAATATTTCCGGCGCAATTGACGGCGTTACGCTGAACTTGACCGCAAAGACGGAAGCCAACAAGGTCGTCACCTTGAAGCTGCAAAGCGACACCAGCGTCGCGAGCAAGGCGGTGCAAGATTTCGTCAGTGCTTACAACGCGGTGCAAAGCACGATTTCGAAACTGACTGCCTTCGATATCACTGCCCAAACGAATCAAGCCCTGACCGGCGACAGCACAACCCGTGGCATCCAGTCTGCAATGTCTAGCGCCTTGCAGGTTTTCACGCAGGGCGGCGCGGTGAGCTCGCTGGCCGATCTCGGTATCAGCATGGATCCCAAGACCGGTCAACTGAAGCTCGACCAAAAGGAACTGGACACGGCGTTGGCTGCCAATCCCGCAGACGTCAAACGCCTCATGACCTCGGCCGACGGTCTTGCTGCCAAGTTCGACGTCGCCACCAAAGCCGCCCTGGGCAGCAACGGCTCGATCAAGCTCAGCCAAGATGGCCTGAACGAGTCGATTAAAGACGTAAAAGACCAATTGGCGCGAGCCAAGGCCTCCAGCACTGCGTCCATGGCCGCCATGCGCGCCCAATTCGTAGCTTTGGACAAGTTCGTATCGCAACAGACGGTCACGGCCAACTACCTGACGCAGCAGTTCGCGGCCATGAGCAAATCTAAGTAATTTATAGAAGATGTATTGATGACCTACGCTGCCCGCCGCCCCACCGGATCTTATTCCGTGCGTTCCTACGCAGAAATCGGCCTGGAAACACAGATCCTGGGCGCCAGCCCCGAAAGGCTTATTTCCCTGCTTTACATGGGCGCCCGGGCGGCAATCGGACAGGCACGCCTGCACCTTCAAGAGGGCAGAATCACGGAACGGGGGGCGGCCATTTCGAAGGCCATCAAGATCGTCGATGAAGGCCTGAAAACCGGACTGAACATGGAGGCGGGCGGCGAAATCGCCGCAAACCTCGCGCGCCTGTACGACTACATCGTCCGCACGCTGTTGATGGCTAACCTTAAAGCAGACGCGGAAGCGCTCGAAACGGCAGACCGCCTCTTGGCCGATCTGGCCGAGGCCTGGCAAACATCCATTGATCGCCCTGCCGGGGGCGTGCAGCCTTGACGGCATCGCATAAGCCCCAGCCAGCCATCGAACGCCCGAGATTTCCATGACGTCCACGACCCAGTACACCTCCCCCATCCTGGAACACTACCAGGAGATCGCTCTCATCACGGGAGAAATGCTAGTGGCGGCGCAAGCCGGCGACTGGGACGGCGCCATGGTCCATGGACAGCAATATTGCGAACTGGTGGAACGACTGCGCCAGACCGAACATTCGGCGCCACTGGACGAAGCCGGCCGCGCCATGAAATACGACCTGCTCGTGCGCATCCTGGAAAACGACGCGCTCACCCGGGACCTGGCGCTGCCGCAGCTGGCCCGTCTGGGCGACCTTCTGGGACGCATGAAGCGCCAGCAGACCCTGCTGTCCGCCTACGGTTACCAGCAGGCGCCTGAAGAATGAGCGTAGGTCCCGCCGCACTCGGCAACGTCCTGGTGCAGCGGCTGGACGCCGTGCTGGGCACGACGATGTCCGCCGCCAGCGCCAACCAGGTATCCGGCGCCCGCCCCGACGCAGTCAGCCAGCCCGGCAGCCTGGAAAAGCCCGGCGCCTCGGATGGATCAACACGCGACCCGCGGCAAGGCATACAGCCCGGCGGCGCCCGCGGCGACCGTCCGAATACTGTCGTCGACCCCAAAACCGCTGCAGCGCTGGCGTTGGCCGCCCGCGGCCTGGTGACCAGCAGCGACACCACCGCCTCGGCCCCGACCACGCTGGGCACGACGGCGCGTACGATTCTTGCCTTGCTCGCCCAATTCCCAGAGGCCGCACCTGCGGTCCAGGGCCGTGCGCCCTTATGGACCGCGCATGCGCAGCCGGGCCAATCCGGCGGTGGCGCTAGCGCCAGCCCCATGCCGGCAGCGCAAGCAGGCCAACAAACGGCACAGGCCACTGCGCAAGCATCCCAGCCATTGCCTGGCCAAACGCCGGCACCGGCCCTTCCCCAGCAAGCCGGCGCGCTCGCGGCTTCGGCCGCGGCGGCGCTTGACGGCGACACTCCGGCAACCGGCGCAAAACAGGACCGGCCGGCCGGACCGGGCGTCAATCCCAGCGCCGCCAAAGGACCCGACGCTGCCGCGCATGCCGCCCTGGCGGCTGGCGGACCTTCGGCGCGCGCGCTGGGACAGGCTCTGCGTCAGGCGCTCCAAGGCAGCGGCCTGTTTTACGAGTCCCATCTGACGGACATGGTCTTCGGCCGCGCCAACCCCGAGCAATTGCGCAACGAGCCGCAGGCGGTGCTCGGCAAGAATCCGCCCGCGCAGGATGCCGCGCCTTCGCGGCCGCGGGCGGGCGCAGCCCCCAGCGGCCGCACCGGCGTCGACGCCACGCCCGGCGGCGCAGGCTCCGCCAGCTCGCCCGCCTCCGGCACGCCTGCTCCCGGCACGCCCATCACCGGCATACACCAGGACCTGACCGTACTCGTTCGCCAACAACTGGACGTGCTGGCCAACCAGACGCTGACTTGGCAAGGTGAAGCCTGGCCCGGCACGCCCATGGAATGGGAGGTCGAGCGCGACCCTTACGGCGGCGACCCGGACTCCGCAGTTTCCACCTGGGCCACGCGCCTGAAGCTGGACCTGCCCCGCCTGGGCCTGGTCGATGCCCGACTGAATCTGGCCGGCGATCAGATCGTCCTGCAACTCATTGCGCCGCACAGCGCGGCCGAGATCAATGACTCCTCGGACACGCTGCGTTCGCGCCTGCTGGCCGCGGGCCTGACCTTGAGCAATCTGACGGTGAGCGTGGTCGAACCGCGCGCCGATATTCCCGCCGATATCTGATGAGCCGCCTGCCCCCCCACCCGGAATCGGATCCGAACGCCGGCCGCAACGCGGCGGTAGCCATTTCGTACGAAGAAAAGGACGGCGCTCCGCGCGTTGTCGCCAAGGGCTACGGCCAGTTGGCGGACACCATCGTCCGGGCCGCGCAGGAAAACGGCCTCTACGTCCACGAGTCGCGTGAACTGGTCGGCCTGCTGATGCAGGTGGACTTGGACGCACATATTCCTCCCCAACTCTATGTAGCGGTGGCAGAATTGCTGGCCTGGCTCTATCGCCTGGAATCGCGCGAGTTCCCCGAACCCGCTACGCCCGCCTGACCCTATTACCTGAGGAAAACCAAAGTGTTGGATGCCAGCGATCCGGAGTTCCTGCTGACCCGGCCTGACGAGATGCGTTCGGCCCTGTTCGAGCTGACGCACCCTGACAGCCACATCCTGGTGCGCGACGCCGCGGACCGGGAGATGGCCGTGCTGATCCTCGGCGTGGACAAGCAGGCGGGCGAGTTCTTCTGGAGGCCGCGCGATTACGCCGGGGCAGACTTCGAGCAGTCCGACTCCATGGGCTTGCTGAGCGGCACCACCTTCCACTTCCATGCCACCGCCTACGGCGGCGTGCAGATCCGCTTTCGTGTGCAGCGCCCCCAGATCATTCATTTCGACGACGGCAGCGCCGCGCTGGTATCGCCGTTTCCAGAACGCCTGGCCCGTATCCAGCGCCGCAAGATGTTCCGCGCGTCCCTGATCGCGGCCGCCAATGTATGCCGCGCCAGTTGGCAAGCCACCCTCAACGACAAGCCCTATTCGTTCACGATACGCGACATCTCGGTGGACGGCGTAGGCCTGCGTGCAGGGCTGGCGGTTCCCGCCCTGCCGGAGCGCGGTACCGTGATGGAAAACGTGCAACTGGATTTTGGCGACCATGGCAAGCTCAACGCCAGCCTGGAAGTGCGCAATGTATATCCCATCTCGGGGCAGCCCATGGTTTCGTCCGCCAATCCGGACGAACCGCCGGCCAAGCACGTTTCGCTGACTGGCGAGCCGCCGGTCAGCCATCTGGGGGCCATCTTCCTGAATCTCGATGCGCGCCAGGAAAACTGGCTGCAGCAGGTGGTCTGGCGCCTGGAAAGAGGCGCCCAGCGCAATTGATGGATAGACGCGGGGCCACGCGTTGCAAGCGCCTCGCCTGATGCCTGCTGCGCTTGCGGTGTATATGCAAGCGCAGTTCCCGCGATGGGACTCAGACCGCCATCGAAGAAATTTCCTTGTAAGCCGCAACCAGCTTGTTGCGCACCTGCACCGCCGTCTGGAAGCCAATACTGGCCTTCTGCATGTCGATCATGACGTCGTTGAGGGAAATATCGGGAGCCCCCAGCTCGAACGCCTTGGCCTGGGCCGTGGCGGCGTTCTGGGCGGAAGTGACGCGACGGATGGAACGTTGCAGTTCCGCGGCGAAGCCATCCGGCTGACCGACCATTTCACCCGCGCTGAGGTTACCGGTCTCCGCCTTGCTCACTACCGCGCGCATCTGCTGGAGCATGCTTTCGATGCCGGACAAGCCTGATACAGCCATTACCTGATTTCCTTGCTGTTTGGGATTACACCAATAGTGCGCCCAGCGTAACGCCAACCCCGCCGGTTCATAGCTGACAAGAACCGCCAAAAAACCCGACATTTCCATGAATGCAGCCGCTTGCAGCCGGGGCGGCGGCGGCTCGGTTCGCCTTGTCGGGGACATAGGAGATAAGTAACGCCAAAAACCGGCTGTTTTCAACGATTGGGATGGACGTCTCAGGGGCAATAATCCACGCTCTCCCCAGACCAGAAGCACGTTGCATGTGTAATCTGCCCTACCCAGACATGAAGTCCCAATTCCAGCTCCGCGTGGCCAGCGGGGGCCGCCAATGAACCAGCAGGCCACCCTGAGTTCGTCGCTGTTGACGAAGTTCCCCGTGCTGGAGAAGGTGCGCGCACTGCCCAAGCCTGTCCTGCTGGGCGCGGCGGCGGCTCTCGTCGCGGTCATCGTCGCCGTGGCGATGTGGAGCAGCGAACCCAAATACAAGGTGCTCTTCTCGAACCTGGACGACCGCGACGGCGGCGCCATCGTGGCAGCGCTCGGGACCATGAACGTGCCCTACCGCTATAACGAAACCGGCACCGCCGTGCTGGTTCCGGCCGACCGCGTGTACGACGCGCGTCTGCAATTGGCGTCCCAGGGATTGCCGCGCGGCGGCTCCGTCGGTTTCGAACTGATGGACAACGCCCGCTTCGGCGCCAGCCAGTTCACGGAACAGATCAACTACCAGCGCGGCCTGGAAGGCGAGCTGGCGCGTTCGATCGAAGCCATGCACACCGTGCAGCACGCCCGCGTGCACCTGGCCATGCCGCGCCAGTCTCTCTTCGTGCGCGAACGCCAGGCGCCCACCGCCTCGGTGCTGCTGAACATGCATCCGGGACGCAGCCTGAGCGACGCCCAGGTCTCCGCGATTTCCTGGCTGGTGGCCTCGAGCGTCCCCGAACTCACCGCCGAGAACGTATCCATCGTGGACCAGAACGGCCGCCTGCTGTCGGCGCCGATGGGCGAAGGCCGCGGCATGGACGCCGACCAAATGCGCTTCGTGCGCGAAATGGAACAGCGCACGGTCGAACGCATCCTCACCATCCTCAATCCGCTGGTTGGTCCCGGCAACGTGCACGCCCAGGCCAGCGCCGACGTCGACCTGTCTCTTATACACATCT
>NZ_QWFB01000045.1:0-58816 GCF_003576205.1 Achromobacter sp. K91
AGATGTGTATAAGAGACAGCCCTTGGGCTTATCGACGCCCCGCGCCACCGGCCGGGCCGCCGCGCCAGGCTGTGCTGTTTGAATCTTGACGCGACCTGGGGCGAGCTGTGTTCTTGGCGTTCTCGCCTCGGTCGGGGATAGTGGCGAGGATCTTGTAATGCCCGCCCCCGGCCGGCCGCGCGGGCGGCCTTTGGGGGCTTACGCGATGTCTTGCAGTTTCGGGGGATGCTGCGCGGTTGCCATCATGCCTCCTGCATCTGGGCAGCGGTTTGCAGGAACGTGTCCAGTGCGCGCCTGCGTCCTTGCCGGCGTGTGACGGCGTAGACCATGGCGCGCGCGATGTCGGCGGGCAGCGTGCAAACGGCAATGCGGTCGGTTGCATGGCGGCATGTGGAACGCGGCACCAAGGCCACCCCCAGGCCCGCGGCGACCAGAGCCAGCTGGGCCGGGACTTCGGCGACGGTTTGGGCGGCGGACAGGGGCAGGCCGGCGCGCGCGCAGGTTTCGGCCAGCGTGCGGGCGAAGGCGGAGGTGTCCTGGCGCAGCATGACGAAGGCCTCGCCGGCGAGGTCGCCGAGCGCCAGCCGCTTGCGGGCGGACAGAGGGTGGCCCTTGGGGAGCACGGCCACGACGGGATCAGGCCATAGGGGCATGGACTGTAGTTCCTCGTCGTCGACGGCGGTGCGGGAGATGCTGACGTCGATGCGGTGGCCGCGCAGCGCGTCCAGTTGCGCGGCGGGGTTCATTTCGTTGAGCAGGACTGAGACCTGGGGGTGGGAGGCCTTGTAGCGGGCGATCAGCGCGGGTACCGGGCCCATGAAGTGCGAGCCGGACAGGCCGACCTCGATGCGGCCGGCCAGGCCCTGGTCCACGGCGCGGGCTCGGACGGTGGCGTCCTTCAGGCTGGCGAGGAGCGCACGCACGTCGTTGAGAAAGGCTTCGCCGGCTTCGGTCAGGGTGACGCGGCGGTTGTTGCGGTCGAACAGCTTGACCTCGAGTTCGCGCTCCAGCTGCGCGATCTGGAGGCTGAGCGGCGGTTGCGAGATGTGCAGGCGCGCGGCGGCCCGGGTGAAGTTCAGCTCTTCGGCCAGCACGGCGAAATAACGGAGTTGGCGGATTTCCATGGCGGCCAGTTATTTGGGAAAGATATCAAACCAGATAAAAACTATATTGGAAAATATCGTTCCCGGCGACCAGAATAAGCCTTGCCGATAGAGCACACGACAAACATCCGGGGACCTGCCATGAGACCAGCGCTCACCGCCGCAGGCACTGCCACCGGCTGACATCCGTATTCCGCATTGCCGGGTTCCCGCGCGCCGCCGCGGGCCGGCCCTCTTACGCCTTTCGAGGAGCATCGCCATGACCGCATCCCCCCGCGCCCTGCGCATCGGCCAGATCGTCCCCAGTTCCAACACCACCATGGAAACGGAAATCCCGGCCATGCTGCGCCTGCGCGAGACCATCGCGCCGGAGCGTTTCACTTTCCATTCCAGCCGCATGCGCATGAAGCAGGTGACGGCGGCGGAACTGGCGTCGATGGACCGGGAGTCGGACCGTTGCGCACAGGAACTGTCCGATGCACGCGTGGACGTGCTGGGCTATGCCTGCCTGGTGGCGATCATGAGCCAAGGGCTCGGCTATCACCGCGTCTCGCAGGAACGCCTGCACCAGGCCACGGTGGACAACGGCGCGCCGGCGCCGGTGATCTCCAGCGCAGGCGCGCTGGTGGAGGGCCTGCACGCCATCGGCGCGCGCAAGGTCGCTATCCTGACGCCCTACATGAAGCCGCTGACCAAGCTGGTGGTGGACTACATCGAGAACGAAGGCATCGAGGTGCAGGACAGCCTGTCGCTGGAGATTCCCGACAACCTGAAGGTTGGCGCGCAGGATCCGATGGCGCCGGCCAGCCACGTGGAACGCCTGAACACGCGCGGCGTGGACGCAGTGGTGCTGTCCGCCTGCGTGCAGATGCCGTCCCTGGCGTCGATTCAGCCGGTGCAGGACCGCCTGGGTCTGCCGGTGGTGACGGCGGCCGCGGCCACCGTCTATCGCATGCTGAAGGTGCTGGACCTGGAAGCGCGCGTGCCCAACGCGGGCGAGTTGCTGACGGGCAAGTACTGAAGCTGCGCGGCGCGCCCTACTTGCCCAGCGAAAGGATTTCGTTGGCGTTGACGATGGCGCCGGCGATTTCTTCAGTAGTGACGCGCTTGTTCATGGCCTGCTCGCGGATCAGGTCGTAGGCCTGGTCCTCGGTGACGTTGCGCGTGCGCATGAGGATGCTCTTGGCTTCCGCGATGCGGCGCACGCCCAGGAGTTTTCCCTCCAGCTTGCGCAGGCGCCGGGCATGCGACTTGATGTCGTCGTAGACCTGGCGCGCCACCACCAATGAAGACAACAGGCCGAACGAGCGCACGGGCGAAGGCAGCACTGCTTTCGCGCCGATGCGCAACACGGCCTCGACGATGGTCGGATTTTCGTAGGTGACGATGGCGATGACCATGGGCGCGTCTTCGCTCTTGGCCCATTCGAAGCCCAGGTCGATCACATCTGGCCGCACGGCCAGGAACACCGCGTCCAGCCCTTCGGGCAACGTGGGCGCCGGAGGCCAGAAGGTCTGCACCTGACAGCCGATCCGTTGCAGCTGCTGCGTCAGTTGGCGGCCGTCGGCGTCGTCGGGATGATAGACGGCGATCCGCAGCGTACGCAGGTCCTTGAGCAGGGATGGCGTCGCGCGCTCCGCGCGCTGGCGGCTGGCGGTATCGCCCATCAGATATCCAGCGAACTCAGGGTGGCCGTCCAGTCGCCCAGCGAATGGGTGACCAGGTACGGATCGGGATGCACGGGCCGCGTGGCCTCGCGCACGATGGTGAACTGGCCCTTGCCGTTGACCCGGCCGACGCGCGGATACAGGCAGGTGTGGTGGTTGGTGGGGTCGATGCGCACGCGGCCCTGGGGCGCCTGGAATTCGCTTTGCAGCACGCGCGGCAGGATCTGCGCGATCTCGTCGGTGCCGGTGTCGCGGAAAGCGTTGGCGAAGATGTGCATCTGGAAGTACGCCGCTTCCCAGCAGAGATTGGGCACGCAGTCATGCCCGAAGCGCCGCCGCAATCGTTCCAGGCAGCGCCGGTTGATGTCGGAATCGATGGATTGGAAATACGGCGCGGAAGTGAAGTGGCCGGCGGCGACCTCGGGCTCCATCTGGGAGATCTCCGCTTCGGACGTCGTCAGGCTGGCGATGGGCATGGTCTTCGGATCGAAGCCCGCGTCCGCGTAGGCGCGGTACAGGCAGGCCGTGGAATTGCCCACCACCGTGGAGAAAATGAAGTCCGGACGCTTGTTGCGGATGTCGTCCAGGATCTCCCGGTAGTCGCGTTCCGTCGCGGTCAAAGGCACATAGCGTTCGCCCAGCTTGGCGCTGTCCTGCCGCTGCAGCACGAGTTCGCCCATGATGCGGTTGGACTCGTAGGGATAGATGTAGTCCGAACCGATCAGGTAGACCCGCGCGCCGAAGTTGGCGGTCATGAATTCGGCCAGTTGCACGCTGTTCTGGTTGGGCGCGGCGCCGGTGTAGATGATGTTGTTCGAAAACTCGAACCCTTCGTACAGCGTCGGGTAGAACAGCAGGCGGTTCCATTTCTCGACCACCGGCAGCACGGCCTTGCGGCTGCTGGACATGTAGCAGCCGAATATGACGTTGACGCGGTCTTGCGTGATGAGTCTTTCAGCCAGCACGCTGTAGGTGGCGGGGTCCGATCTCGGGTCGTAGCGCACCGGCACGATCTCGCGGCCGTCGACCCCGCCCGCCTCGTTGATCTCGTCGATGGCCAGCAAGGTGCCATGGAGCTGGGACCGGCCTATGGTCGATGTGGCACCTGTTTCGGAAAACAGCACGCCTACGCGGATAGGATCTTTGTTTGCCATGATCGGGAGGCCCGCTGGCGCGGACATCCATCCTTTGTCGAGTTCATCAGTTTCAGCACAGCCGCAGCCGCCGTCAACACGTGGATTCCTGGGGTGGTCATGGCGCGGTCCTGGCATAGGCGCGAACCAGCGCCTGCGGCAATGCCGCCGGGTTCGTCACGATCCGGTAACCGCGAAAGCCGAACATCGCGCGCAACTGCGGTTCGGCCTGCGCGTCCAACGCGACGCAATGCACGCTGACGCCTCGCCCGCGCAGTTCCAGCACCGCCTCGCGCGCATCGTCCACCAAATAGCGCGGGTCGTGCACATCGACATCGGAGGGTTCGCCGTCGGTGACGACGATGATGGCGCGCCGCTCTCCCGGCGCCTGCAGCGCCAGCGCGCCGGCATGCCGCAGCGCCGCGCCCAGGCGCGTTGAATAACGGGCCTGGGCGCCGCCTATGCGGCCCAACGCCGCCGCGACCGGGGCGCCGGATTCAAGCAGGCGGTAGTAGTACACCGCCGCCCGCGTGTCCGAACAAAAGCCGTGCACGGCGATCAGGTCGCCTTCGCCTGATGTGGCCTGCGCCAGCAGCATCGCCGCCCGCTTCTCCAATTCCAGCACTGTCGCCCCTGCGTCGGACGCCAGGTCGTTGGCCGAGGCCGACAGGTCCAGCAGCACCAGCGTGCTGCTGGCGCAGGGCTGGCTGCCCGGGCGCATGAAGAAGCGGGCGTCGGGCGCCAGGTCCAGGCGCCGGTCGATCAGGACCTCGATCGCGGCGTTCAGGTCGATGTCATCGCCCTCCCATTGGCGCCTCAGACGGCGCGCGCGGCTCAGGCGGCGCGACTGCGGCAGGGCCAGGCGCTGCGCGGGTCCGGCGGGCGCGGGCGGCGGCATGCCGGTCCAACCCGGCAGCTTCTCGATCACGGTGCACCAGTCCGGCCGGCTTCGGTCCAGCTTGTAGTCCCATTCGGGATAACGGTAGCGTCCCAGTTCCGTTTCGCTGGCCGCTCGCGCGGGCTGCTCCTGGCCTTGCGGCGCGGCGTCGCGCCGCTCGGGCGCCACACCCTGCGACCCCAGGGTCAGCTCAGGCGGCGGCTCTGCCGCGTCGCCGTAGTCCCACAGATAGGCGTTGTCGTCGCGGTAGGGCACGGGTACGGCGTACTGCTGTGGATTGAAGCGCACCCGCATCTGGCCCAGGTCATTCGCCAGCACCGACGCCAGGCGACGGAAGGCCGCCGTGTCACGCAGGTCGGCGGCCTGCGCCTCGAATAACGTGCGCGCCTTGTTCACCCAATGGTTGTCGTCGTGCAGCGACGGATCCATCAACAGCCGGCTCATGCGCTGGATCAGGGCCGCGAATCCCAAGTCCGCCGGATCGGGCGGCGGCGGCACGAAGGACAGGAACCAGCGCCGCACGCCGGGATAGTCGGCCGCCAGCAGCCGCTCCACCCGCGCATCCTCTATGGCGGATACCACCGCCACGCCCATGGGCTTGAGGCTCAGTACCGGCTGCGCCGCTGGCGAGTAACGCAGATGGGCGGCCGCATGCGCCACCGCCGCGCGGTACAGCGCCCAGCGGTCGGCGCCGTCCAGCACGGTGTAGCTGTCCGGCACCAGCAGGTGCGAGGGCGCGAGGATGGGGCGCGACGGCGGGCCGTCCAGCGCCGGACGCCGCAAGGCTTCGACCGCCATGCCCCTGCCCGACAGGCCGCACAAGAGCCACGCCAGCCTGGCCTGCGCGGCTTCCAGTTCCGGCGCGCCTGCTTCGCCGTTCAAGGCCTCGCGGGCGTAGGCGTCGCGCAGTTGGAAATATGCGCGCAGAGGACCGGGCTGGCGCTCGTAGCGCCGCAGGCCCGCCAGCATCCAGCGCCCCAGCCCGCCGGCCGTCAACTTCGCCATCAACTGGTCGAACCGCTCTGCCACCGCGGCAGCGCAATCGGGGTCTTCGCCGTGCAGCGCGTCGATCCAGCGCCGCGCTTGAACCGCCTGGTCCTCGCCGCTGCGCGCAGCCAGCCGGCGCAGTTTGTCATCCAGCGTCCCGGCCAGGCCTGCGCCGGCGCCAGCCCCTTCCCCCGCGGACAGGACGGCTCGCATGTTCATTCCAGGTTCGCGTCGACCAGCGCCCGCAGCGCCGCGGCCATGTCGGGGTCGTCGGTCAGCGCGCGCGTCATCGTCATGTCGCAGCTCTCGGCGGGGCTGACGCCGTCGCGGATGAGGATGCCGGCGTAGATCAGCATGCGGGTGGACACGCCCTCGTCCAACCCATGGCGCTTGAGTTCGCGCGAACTGTGCGCGATCCGCACCAGCCGCTGCGCCAAGCCGGTGTCTATGCCGGCCTCGTGCGCCACGATCTCCGCTTCGCGCCCGGGCTCCGGATAGTCGAAATCCAGCGCCACGAAGCGCTGCCGGGTAGAGGGCTTGAGATCCTTGGCGCTGCTTTGGTAGCCGGGGTTGTAGGACACCACCAGTTGGAAGTCGGGATGGGCCCGCACCACCTCGCCCTTCTTGTCCAGGGGCAGGATGCGCCTCGCGTCGGTCAGCGGATGGATGACCACCGTAGTGTCCTGGCGCGCTTCGACGATCTCGTCCAGGTAGCAGATGCCGCCATGGCGCACGGCCTGCGTCAGCGGGCCGTCGTGCCATGCGGTGCCGTCAGCGTCCAGCAGGTAGCGGCCCACCAGGTCGGAAGCGGTCATGTCCTCGTTGCACGCCAGCGTGACCAGCGGGCGTCCCAGCTTCCAGGCCATGTACTCCACGAAGCGCGTCTTGCCGCAACCGGTGGGGCCCTTCAGGATCATGGGCAGCCGGTGCGCGTACGCATGTTCGTACAGCGCGGTTTCCCGCCCGGAGGGACGGTAGAAGGGTTCTTGCGCAATCCGGTAGGTTTCGAGCGGAGACGGCACGGTTCATGTCCTCGGGAATCGTCCGTCCGGCGCGGCGGGCCGGACGGACCGGATGGTCGGCAGGCACGCCTAGCGGTGCTTGGCGTCCTCGTTGGGTATGCCGTCCATGGGGCACTCCGGCGTACCCACGGTGGACCGGGTGAAGGATTCGACCATCTTGCGCGTGCCCTCCGGATCGTTGATCCAGTTGGCGTAGAAGTTGTACGGGCATGCCGCGACGCCGGTGGTCTCTTCGCCGGAATTGATCTTGCCGGTGTAGCCGCGGTGCACCAGCTTGAACAAGTGGTTCTGCGACTGCATGTTCTTGCGCGCGTCGCGGATCAGGCTGGTGGAGAGCTCGGCGTACTGCACGCCCATGTCTTCTTCACCGCATTCGCCCAGCGTGCGGCCGTCGAAGCCGATGATGGCCGAATGGCCGAAGTAGGAATACACGCCGTCGAAGCCCGCGGCATTGGCCACCGCCACGTAGACGTTGTTCATCCACGCCATGGCCTTGGACACCATGACCTGCTGGTCCTTGGCCGGGTACATATATCCCTGGCAACGCACGATCAGCTCGGCGCCGCGCATGGCGCAATCGCGCCAGATCTCGGGGTAATTGCCGTCGTCGCAGATGATGAGGCTGATCTTCAGTCCCTTGGGGCCTTCCGACACATAGGTGCAATCGCCCGGATACCAGCCTTCGATCGGCACCCAGGGCATGATCTTGCGGTACTTCTGCACGATCTCGCCCTTGTTGTTCATCAGGATGAGCGTGTTGTACGGCGCCTTGTTCGGGTGCTCTTCGTGGCGCTCGCCCGTCAGCGAAAACACGCCCCATACGTTGGCCTTGCGGCAGGCGTCGGCGAACACAGCGGTCTCTTCGCCCGGAATGGCCGAAGCGGTTTCGTACATTTCCTTGGCGTCGTACATGATGCCGTGGGTGGAGTACTCGGGGAAGATGACCAGGTCCATGCCGGGCAGGCCGCGCTTCATGCCCACGACCATGTCGGCGATCTTGCGGGCGTTCTCCATCACCTCCGCGCGGGTATGCAGCCGCGGCATCTTGTAGTTCACGACGGCCACGCCCACGCAATCGTTGCTGCTGGAGATATCTCCGTGTCTCATGACAATGCTCCTCGGTGGTTGACGGTCATACCGTCAGGAAAGATCTGACTTTGTCCTGGTCCAGGCTCTCGCGGCAGGCCTCGTGCACGATGCGGCCCCGGTCTATCACCAGGAAGCGGTCGGCCAGGTCCAGCGCGAAGCTCAGCATCTGTTCCGACACGACGATGGCGAAGCCGCGCTCCTCGCGCAGCGCGTTCAGGATCCGTGCGATGTCCTTGATGATGGAGGGCTGGATGCCTTCGGTGGGCTCGTCCAGGATCAGCACGCGCGGATCGGAAATCAGCGCGCGGGCGATCGCCAGTTGCTGCTGCTGCCCGCCGGACAGGTTGCCGCCCTTGCGCCGGCGCATCTCGTGCAGCACCGGGAAAAAGCGGTACAGGTATTCCGGCACGGCCTTCAGGCCGCTGCGCTCCGCGCCGGTCAGGATGTTCTGCTCCACGGTCAGGAAGGGAAAGATCATCCTGCCTTGCGGCACGAAGGCCAGCCCGTTGCGCACGCGCTGGTAGCTCTCCATGCCGGCCAGCTCCACGCCGTCCAGCCGGATGCTGCCCGAGCCCGACCGCAGCATGCCGATCAGCGCCTTGAGCAAGGTAGTCTTGCCCATGCCATTGCGGCCCATGATGGCCACGGATTCCCGGGGCGCAACTTCGAAGCACACATCGTGGACGACGTGCGATTCGCCGTAACTCACGTTCAACCTGTCGATCCGGAACATGGCGCGTCCTCCTCTCAATGGCCCAGGTACACGTCCAGCACACGCGGGTCGGCCTGCACTTCGCCCACCGTGCCTTCGCTCAGCAAACGTCCCTGGTGCAACACCGTGACCTTGTGCGCGATGCGCTTGACGAAATCCATGTCGTGCTCGATGACCACCATCGACTTGCCGCGCGAGATGCGCGCCAGGAGCTCGGCCGTCTGTTCACGTTCGCGCGGACTCATGCCGGCCACGGGTTCATCCAGCAACAGCAGCTGCGGGTTCTGCATCAGCAGCATGCCGATCTCCAGCCATTGCTTCTGTCCATGGCTCAGGCGGCCAGCCTTCTCCGCCAGGCGGTCCTGCAGGAAAACCTGCGCGGCCATGTCCTGGATGCGCTCGCGGATTTCCGCCGTGCGCCGGAACCGCAGCGAGCGGACCACCCCGTGGGCGTTCGGCAGCGAGATCTCGAAGTTCTCCAGCACCGTCAGGTCTTCATAAACCGACGGCGTCTGGAACTTGCGCCCGACGCCGGCCCGCACGATATCGAATTCCGCCATGCGCACCAGATCGCGGCCCTGGAACATAACGCGGCCCGCCGATGGCCGGGTCTTGCCGCAGATGATGTCCAGCAGCGTGGTCTTGCCCGCGCCATTCGGGCCGATGATGACGCGCAGCTCATCCTGCGCCACGCGCAGGCTCAGGCCGTCCACTGCGCGAAAGCCATCGAACGAGACCGTCAGGTCCTCGACGCTCAGGATGGCGCCGGGCGCCGGGCGGTCGCTGCTCATTTCCATGCTGGCGGGCTCCTGCAGGTCCAGGGTGGCACTCATCGCGCGCTCCCCGCGGCGCGGCGCGCCTGAATCTGGCCGAACACGCCGGCCAGGCCGTTGGGCATGACCACGACGACCGCGATGAAGATGGCCCCCAGGAAATACAGCCAGACTTCCGGAAACGTCTCTGACAAGTAGGACTTGAGAAAGCCGATCAGCAAGGCCCCGACCACGGCCCCGGGAATCGACAGCCGGCCGCCGACGGCCGCATAGATCACCATCTCGATCGACGCCACCACGCCGATCGCTCCTGGAGAGATCAGCCCCACTTGCAACGTGAAGAAGGCGCCGCCGATGGAGGACAGGACCGCCGCCACGCAAAAGATGCAGGCCTTTACGTGCGCGGTGTCGTAACCCGAGAACCGCACGCGGTCTTCGCGGTCTCGGATGGCGATCAGGATCTTGCCCAGCCGGCTGCGCACGATGGCCAGCGCCGCCAGCATCGCCACGACCAGTGCGCCGGCTTCGATGAAGTACAGCACCTGCTTGCCTTCGTCGCCGACGATGTCCCAGCCCAGCAGCGTGCGGAAGTCGGTAATGCCGTTGGCGCCGCCCGTGTCCCCCTGCTGGCCGATGATGAGCACGGTCAGCGTCATCGCCAGGGCCAGGGTCACGATGGCGAAATACACGCCGCTGACCCGCTTGCGGAAGATCGCCAACGAAAACAGGTACGCGGCCAGTCCCGGCAGGACCACGATCAGCAGCAGCGTCAACGTCAGCGAGTGGAACGGTTGCCACCAGACAGGCAGGCTCTCCACGCTGCTCCACACCATGAAGTCGGGCAGCTCCGGCGCGGACGCCTCCAGCTTCAGGAACATGGCCATCATGTACCCGCCCAACCCAAAGAAAATGCCTTGCCCCAGGCTCAGCACGCCGCTATAGCCCCAGGTCAGCACGATGCCTATCGCCACGAAGGCGAACGCCATGTACTTGCCGACCAGGTTCAGCCGGAACGGATCCAGCGACAGGGGCAGGACGGCCAGGATCAGCGCCGCGACCAGCAGGATCGCGATCTCTTCGGTTTTCCGATGCAGGGTCTTCATCGCATCACCCCCGAGTCTTGTTGGCGAACAGCCCGTTCGGGCGGAAATAGAGGACCAGGATCACCAGGACGAGGATCGTGACCTTGGCCATCGAACCGCTCATCAGGTACTCCAGCGTGGTCTGCGACTGTGCGATCGCAAGGCCGGAGAACGCCGTTCCCAGCAAGCTCTGCACGCCGCCGAACACCACGACGATGAATGAATCCACGATGTAGAGCTGGCCCGTGCCGGGGTTGGTCGATCCGATCATGGTGAAGACGCAGCCCGCGATGCCCGCCAGGCCGGAGCCCAGCGCGAAGGTCAGCGCATCCACGCGCCGCGTGTTGATGCCGACGGCGCCCGCCATCGCGCGATTCTGGGTGACGGCGCGCACGCGCAGTCCCCAAGCGCTGCGGTAAAGCAGCAGATACACGCCCACCGCCACCAGCAGCGTCAGGCCCAGGATGAAGATGCGATTCAGCGGGAACTGCAGGTCGGGCGTGGGCTCCCACGCGCCGCTGAGCCAGGAGGCCAGCGGCACGCTGACCTCCTGCGCGCCGAACAGCGAGCGATAGGCCTGCTGCAGGATCAGGCTCAGGCCCCAGGTCGCCAGCAGCGTGTCCAGCGGACGGTTGTAGAACCAGCGGATGAAGCCGCGCTCCAGCCCATAGCCGAATGCGAAGGTGACCAGGAACGCCAACGGAATGGCCGCGAACAGGTAGACGTCCATCCAGCCGGGCGCCCAATGCTGGAACGCCACCGAGACCAGATAGGTGGTGTAGGCGCCCATGGCCATCAGCTCGCCGTGCGCCATGTTGATGACGCCCATCAGGCCGAACACGACGGCCAGGCCGATCGCCATCAGCAGAAGGATGCTGAACAGGCTGATCCCGTTGAATAGCTGCATTGCCGCGATGTCGATATTCATGGTCACGTTCCTGGCTGCGCCGGCGGCAAGGCCGCCGGCCAAGGGCTTGCGCGCATTGGCAAGCGCGGGCTACAGCTTCGGGAAGGGATTGGGCTCGATCAGGTCGGCCGATTCCCAGACAATGTCGAACTGCCCGTCCGGCCTCGCCCGGCCCACCCGCACCTTCTTCCAGACGTGATGGTTGGTCTCGTGCACGCGCACGGTCCCCTCCGGCGCCTGGAGCGTCAGCCCGGCGGACGCCGCGATCACCTTGTCGGGATCGAACGAACCGGCCTTCTCCACGCCGAGCTTCCACAGATACACGCTGTTGTAGGCAACCTCCATCGGGTCGCCGATGACCCGGTCCTGGCCGTACTTGGCCTTGAAGGCCTTGACGAATTTTTCGTTGGCCGGATTCTGCAGGCTCTGGAAGTAGCCCATGCAGGCGTAGTAGCCCGCCGCGTTGTCCTTGCCGATGCCTTCGATCTCGTTTTCGGACACCACGGTGGACAGCAGCACGACGCGCGTGCCGTCCAGGCCGGCCGCGCGCAGCTGCTTGTAGAACGCCACATTCGAGCCGCCCACCACGGTGCTGTAGATGCACTCGGGCTTGGCGGCCTTGATCTTGTTGATGATGGAAGAGAACTCGGTGTGGCCCAGCGGCGCGTACTCCTCGCCCACCACCTTGGCATTCATGCGGGCGATGGCCGGCTTGGCGATCTTGTTGCAGGTGCGCGGATAGATGTAGTCGGAGCCGACCAGGAAAAAGGTCTTGCCCTTCTCCCGCGCCATCCACTCCACCGCCGCGATCACGGACTGCGTGGCTTCCTGCGACGGATAGAACACCCGCGCGTCCTGTTCCTGGCCTTCGTAATAGGTGGGGTAGTAGAGCAAGCCTTTGCTGCGCGCGAGCACCGGCAACAGCGCCTTGCGCGAAGCCGAGGTATAGCAGCCCACGATGGCGGCCACCTTGTCGCGGTCGAGCAGCTTGCGCGCCTTCTCGGCAAACACGGCATTCTCGCTCGCGCCGTCTTCGACCACGGGTTCGATCTTGCGCCCCATCACGCCGCCCGAGGCGTTGATCTCTTCGATCGCCAGCTTCTCCGCGTCCACCAGCGACGCCTCGGCGATGGCGATGGTGCCGGACAGCGAATGCAGCAGGCCCAGTTTGACTGTGTCTTGGGCATAGGCCTGGCGGGGCAAGGCTGCCATCCCCGACGCGGCGCTCAGTAGGACCATGGAGCCGCTGTGCTGCAGAAAGCGGCGGCGGTTGTATACGCTCATCGTTGCGCTCCTGTGCGTTTCTGAAGGCAAGCCTCCGGCTGGGGCTTGCACGCAAGCCCTGAACTGCCCGGGATTGGGCAGGCGCCTTTGCCCACCACATCACGACGACTGCCGTCCGCCCGCTGCCTGCCACGTTTCTTCAGGCAAAGCTGCGCCCACGGCGCAGCGAAACGCCATTCGAAGAAAAGCGATGGACAAACGGAAAACGAAAAGGCCCGAGCCGGAAATTCCGGCTCGGGCCTTTTTGCCCTACGCCTGACTGGCAACACTGGCAGTCGGCGAAAATTTGAAGACGAACTTGCGTCTGGAAGGCATTCTGAAGAAGCGTGTGGCGCTATGCCATGCGTATTTTCCCTTAGCGGCCGCGGCTCGCTGCCAAGGCGCGGCGCAAGGCTGGCGCGGCATTCTGCATGTAGCGCCACAAGCGGTTCGAGACCGGGCCTTGCGCGCGGTCCGTGCGCCGCGCCGCGACCAGTTCTTCGACGCTGCCCGGCAGATGGCGGTTGGCAATCGAGATCAGGCGACCGTCCCGCAGTTCCTCATCGACGAGAAAGCGCGGCATGTGGCCCCAGCCCATGCCTTGCAGGATGATTTCCTTCTTCATCAGCTGGTCCGCCACCGTGCACTGGCGCGCGCCTTCCACGGTGAAGTAATCCTGCGGCGGCGTATGCCTGGCGGTGTCGCGCATGACGCATTGCGTGTAGTCGCGCATCAGTGCGGGCTTGATAGCACGCGGCACGGGCTCACGCAGAAAGCCGGGCGCCACCACGGGCACGAAAGGCACCTTGGCCAGGTCGACCCATTCAATGCGGGCATCGTTCTTGTCGACGCGATGCAGGATGAGGTCGGCCTCGCCGTCGTAAAGGCGTTCCAGCGGCCCGGACACGGCCTCGAAGTGCAGGTCCAGGCGCGTGGCCTGGCAGTCGGCGAAAAAGCGGCTCAAGAGACCCAGCACATAAGGGCGCGGACAGAAGTCGCCGATCACGATGCGCAGTTCGGTTTCCTCGCCCATGGCCAGTTGCTCGGCGTGCGCGCGCAAGGCGGTCAGCTCGCGCAGCAGCGATTGCGCACGCGTATGGAAGGACTGCCCCGCAGCCGTCAAGCTCACGCGGTAGCCGCTGCGGTCCAGCAAGGCCAGACCCAGCTGCCGCTCCAGCTTGGCCACGGCGGCGAACACCGCCGGGTGCGAGCGGTGCAGCGTTGCCGCGGCCGCCTGGAAGCCGCCGTCGCGCGCCACCGCATCGAAGCATTGGAGATCGTGCAGCGTGAATTCGCTCATGTCTATTTTTCCGACAATGATTGTGCGAACTTTGTAATTTTTTCTTTAACGACGCGCAACTACGATTTGCCTTACACCCATCACCCAGAGGCGAATCATCATGCAAGACATCTCCTACTACACCGCCGGCGACGGCGCCCGCATCGCCTACCGCTACGATGGCCGCGCGGACCTGCCCACGCTGGTGCTGGCGAACTCCATCGGCACCACCCTGCACATGTGGGACGCGCAGATTCCCGCGCTGACACGCCACTTCCGCGTGCTGCGCTACGACTACCGCGGCCATGGCGCGTCCACCGTGCCGCAAGGCCCCTACTCTCTGGACCGCCTGGGCCGCGACGTGCTGGAGCTGATGGACGGCCTGGGCGTCGAACATGCGCATTTCCTGGGCTTGTCGCTGGGCGGCATCGTCGGACTATGGCTGGGCCTGCACGCGCCGCAGCGCATCGACCGCCTGGTCCTCAGCAATACCTCGGCCTATCTGGGACCGGCGCCGCAATGGGACGAGCGCATCGCCGCCACGCTACAGGCAGAGAACATGTCGGAAACGGCCGAGACCTTCCTGAAGAACTGGTTTCCCGCGGCCTGGCTGCAGCAGAGCAATCCCGCCGTCGAACCGTTCCGCGCCATGCTGCTGAACACCGACAAGCATGGCCTGGCGGGCGCATTCGCCGCGGTGCGGGACTTCGACCTGCGCCGCACCATGGCGCTGATCCCCAATCCGACGCTGGTCATCGCCGGCCAGCACGACACGGTCACCGCGGCCAGCCACGGCGAGCAGATCGCCGCAACCATCCCCGGCGCCAGGCTGCTGACGCTGCCGGCCGTGCATTTGGCGAACATCGAACTGCCCCAGGCCTTCGAGGCCGCGGTGCTGGAGTTCCTGCTCGAAGGCTGAAGAGCTAGTCCGCGCCGCGCTCCCAACGGCGCTGGATGGCCTTGGCCGCGACTACGCCGTCGGCCATGGAGGTCACCACGCAGGGATGCATGCGGTGCGCCACCTCGCCCACGGCGTAGATGTCGGGCACGCTGGTCTCGGCGGTGGCGAAGTCCGTACGGATGTAGCCGCGCTCGTCGCGGGCCAGGTGCAGGCTGTCGGCAAAGCCGGCCTGAGGCTCCCAGCCGTAGAAGACCAGGATCAGGTCGTACTGCTTGCCGTCCACGCTGCGGGTGGCGGGGTCCACCTTGTATGGGCCGATATGCACGCCTTCGCGGCCGGCGCGCGTCACCCATTGCTGTTGGGCGCGGACGCTGCGGGCATAGAGATGCACGCTGCGGGCGCCGCGGTTGCGCACGTAAACGTAGTTTTCGAAGGCGTTGTCGCCCCCGCCCAGCACCGCCACCGACAGGCCCGAATAGTCCTGCGCCACGATGGGCGAGCCCGGGCCGATCAGCACGCCGGGCCAGGATGCGCCCGGCGGGTGGTCCGGCAGCCCCTTGGCGCGCACGCCCGAGGCGATCACCAGGGTGCGCCCGCGCACCAGGGATTCGGCGCCGTCTGCGTCTGCCAGCGTCGCCTCGATGCCGCCTTTGCAGGGACGCACCCCGGTTACGCGGGTTTCCAGGCGCAGCGGCACGCCGGCCGCGCGCACGCTGGCGTCGATGTTGGCAGCCACCTGCTGTCCGGTCACGCCCGGCAGCACCGCGATCCAGTCGTCGGCGAAGGGATTGTCATTGCCCAACCCGCCCAGCCGGGGGCCAGCCTCGACCAATAGCGGGGACAGGCCCAGGCGCGCCAACCACAGGGCGCAGGAAGCGCCGGCCGGGCCGCCGCCTACAATGACCGAATCGTGCATCTGTTGCATTTCACCCCTTATTGACTGCGCCGGCGCCTCACGGACGCCCGGACATGGCCGGATTGTAGCCAGCGCGCCGCCCCCGTTCCGCTGTCGCCTTACAATTCCGGGCTACCCCACCCAGGTTTTCATCATGCCTACACGCCGCATCATTCTTTCCGGGCTTGCGCTCGACGCCCGCATCGGCATCCTCGAGCACGAGCGCCGCGCCACCCAGCCCCTGCATGTCGACGCCGACTTCGACGTGGACATCCAGCGCTCGGTCGACGACCACGACATCCACAGCGTGCTGGACTACCGCCGGCTGCGCGAGGCCATCGTGGAAGAATGCACGCAGGCGCACGTGAACCTGATCGAAACCCTGTCGGAGCAGGTCGCGGCGCGCCTGCTGGCCGACTTCCAGGAAATCCGCGCGCTGCGCCTGCGCATCAGCAAGCCCATGGCCTTTTCCGACTGCGCGGCGGTAGGCGTGGAAATCCAGATCACGCGTTGACCATGAACGATATCGCTACCCCTGAGGTGCGCTTTCGCACCGAGGCCGAAGAAAAGGCCCGCCACGAAGGCAACAAGCTGACCAAGCGCCTGGCCCGCGAAACCACGCGCGCCCTGTCCGACTACAACATGATCGAAGCAGGCGACCGCGTCATGGTCTGCCTGTCGGGCGGCAAGGATTCCTACGCGCTCCTGGACATCCTGCTGCAGCTGCAGAAGCGCGCCCCCTTCAAGTTCGAGCTGATCGCGGTCAACCTGGACCAGAAGCAGCCGGGCTTTCCCGACCACATCCTGCCGCAGTACCTGACGGAACTGGGCGTGCCCTTCCACATCGAGACGCAGGATACGTATTCCATCGTCACGCGCGTGCTGGAAGAGGGCAAGACCATGTGCTCGCTCTGTTCGCGCCTGCGCCGCGGCATCCTGTACCGCGTCGCCTCTGAACTGGGCGCGACCAAGATCGCGCTGGGCCATCACCGCGACGACATCCTGGGCACGTTCTTCCTGAACCTGTTCTACGGCGGCAAGGCCAAGGGCATGCCGCCCAAGCTGGTGTCCGATGACGGCCGCCACACGGTGATCCGCCCCCTGGCCTATGTGCCGGAAACCGACCTGATCGCCTACGCGGAGCTCAAGCAGTTCCCCATCATTCCCTGCAATCTCTGCGGTTCGCAAGAGAACCTGAAGCGCAAGGAAGTGGGCCGCATGATCAAGGAATGGGACAAGCAGCATCCGGGCCGCTCGTGGAACGTGTTCAACGCGCTGTCGCGCGTGGTGCCTTCGCACTTGATGGACCGCGACCTGTTCGACTTCGTGGGTTTGAAGCCTACTGGCCAGCCGGACGCCAATGGCGACACGGCGTTCGACGCCGAGGATCCGCAGGAAGATGCTGGCGAAGCCTGTGGCGATACGCCGCAAGCGCTGGAGCCCGGCGCCATTGTCGAAAAGAAGGTGACGTTCACGCGCAGCTGAAAACTGCGCGCAGAAATGAAAAAGGCTGCCCTGCGCAGCCTTTTTCATTTGCAGGCGCTACGCCTACGCGTTCAGCACGCGGATGGGCTTGCCGGCTTTCCACGCCTTCACCGCTTCCAGCGCATTCTGATAGAAGGCTTCGAAGTTCTCGCGGCTGACGTAGCCCAGGTGCGGCGTCAGGATCACGTTGTCCAGGTCCCGCACGGAATCCGTGGGCGACAGCGGCTCTTCGGGATAGACGTCCAGGCCGGCGCCGGCGATGCGGAACTTCACCAGCGCGTCCATCAAGGCTTCCTGGTCCACCAGGCCGGCGCGCGAAGTGTTGACCAGGTACGCGGTCGGTTTCATCGCGGCCAGCGCGGCCGCGTCGACCACATGGCGGCTGCGCTCGGACAGGATCAGATGCAGGCTGACCACGTCGGACGTGGCGAAGAGTTCGTGCTTGTCCACCCGCTTCACGCCCGCCGCCTCGGCGCGCTCGTCGGTCAGGTTGGGGCTCCAGGCCACCACGTCCATGCCGAAGGCCAGGCCTACCTTGGCGACCGCCGCGCCCAGCTTGCCCAGGCCCAGCACGCCCAGGCGCTTGCCTGCCAATGGTTCAGGCATGGCCGTCTGCCACATGCCGCGCCGCATGGCCGCGTCTTCGGCCGGCAGGTGCTTGAACAGGCCCAGGATGTGCGCCCAGGCCAGTTCGGCCGTGGCGGTGTTGGCGTCGGCGCTGCCGGGCGCGCCGCAGACGACGATGCCCTGCTCGGCGCAGGCCTGCATGTCGATGGCGTTGTTGCGCATGCCGGTGGTGACCAGCAGGCGCAGGTTCGGCAGGGCGCGGATCCGCTCCGCGGGGAACGGCGTGCGCTCGCGCATGGCGACAATCACGTCGTAGGGTTCAAGCGTGGGCTCGACCTGTTCTTCGGGAATGAAGTTGTTGAAGATCTGCACCTCGGCGTCACCGCCCAGCGAGGTCCAATCCGCATAGCGCTTGGCTACGTCGTGGTAATCGTCGAGTATTGCGATTTTCAAAAGCTGTCTCCGGGGGCTTGGCGCCTGTGGCGCCAGCCTCCCGGCCGGCGCCGCGCGCCGGTCAGTTCAAGCGGGCTTTGAATTGCTCCAGCGGCAAGGCGCCGCTGACGCGCGAGCCGTCTGCAAAGAACGTGGTCGGCGTGCCGCGCACCATCAGCTTCTGGCCCAAGGCCAGCAGCTTGTCCTCGGGCACGTCGCAATTGGCGGTGGCGGGCTTCTTGCCGCGCAGCATCCAGTCATCCCAGGTGGCGCCCGGGTCCTTCGAGCACCACACATCGCGCACCTTGTCCTTGGAATCGGGCGACAGGATGGGATAGAGGAAGGTGTAGACGGTGATGTTGTCGACGTTTTCCAGCGTCTTGCGCAATTGCTTGCAGTAGCCGCAGTTGGGGTCTTCGAAGATAGCGACCTTGCGCGAACCGTCGCCCTTGACCTGCTTGATGGCGAGATCCAGCGGCAACTGGTCGAACGACACGGCGCTCAGGCGTTCCTGCGTTTCGCGGGTGACGTCGCGACGCGTCATGGCGTCGATCAGCGGACCTTCCATGACCCACGTCACTTTTTCATCCGTGTAGATGAGGTCCATGCCCAGCTGCACTTCGAACAGGCCGTAGGGCGTGCGGCGCACGGCCGTGACGTCCATGCCGTCGAAACGCTGGCGGAAACGCTCCTTGACCGCGTCCGCCACGGGATCGGCCGGCGCCACCTGGGTGGTGGAGTAGCTCTTGTCGCCCTTGGCGGGCTGCCCTACGGACTGGGTGGAGACAGACTTGTCGCCCTGGGCCGCCACGCCGGCGGACATGCCCAGGCCCGCGGCCAGGAAACAAGCCGCCAAGGTGGCGGATATGCGGAAATTCATCGGTACTCCTGTACTCATCTATCGTGTTCTTGTGCGGAAAGGGTAACCGATCCGCGCCTGGGCGAATCCGGTCTGCGGGCAGGCGCCCCCTAAGGATCAGACAATCCGCCCGCGGGCGAGGTTCCGCGGGACCGATCCGGCCCTAGTTGGCCGAGGCCCCGGTTATCAGGCGGCGCTTGATCAAAGGCGCCCGCTCTACCCAGTGCATGCCGGCATTGCGCAGCCAGACCAGCGGCGTCGCCCGCGACGCGAACAGCTTGTGCAAGCCGTCAGTGGCCAGGCGCATGGCCAGCACCGGCTCGGCGCGCGCGCGCTGGTAGCGGTGCAGCACGCGCAGGTCGCCCGCCGAGCGATAGGCTTCACGGCCCGCGACCACGCGGGCCAGCGCCTCGACGTCGCCCAGGCCCAGGTTCAGCCCCTGGCCCGCCAGCGGGTGCAGGCGGTGGGCCGCGTCGCCCGCCAGCGCGATACCCGGCGCAACCATCTGGGCGCGCTCCAGCGTCAAGGGAAAGCCATGCAGCTTGCTGCGGACCTTCAGCGCGCCCAGGCGGCCTTCGGCGGCGTCGGCCAGCAGGGTTTCGAGGCGAGCGGCCTGCTCCTCGGGCGGCAGGGCCAGCAGTGCCTGGGCCAGCTCGGTGCGCATGGACCAGACCATGGAAACCTGCGGACCGGCAGAGGTATCGGGCAGCGGCAGCAGGGCCAGCACGCCGTCGTCTCGGAACCACTGGAAAGCGGTGCCCTGGTGCGGACGCTCAGCGTCCAGGTGCACCACCAGGCCCGTGTCGTCGTAGGACACGGATTCATGCTTCAGGCCGGCGGCCTCGCGCAGCGGCGACGCCGCGCCATCGGCGCCCACGAACAGCTCGGCCTCGATGCGCGCGCCGCTTTCGGTGTCGATGGCGCCGTCGCGGTAACCCGTGCAGCGGTCCTCCAGCCAGGGGATGCCGAACATGCGGACCGCCTGGATCAGCACGCGCTCGATTTCGCCGGACTCGACGATCCAGGCCAACTGCGGCAGCGCCGCCTGCCAGGCGCTCAGGTTCACCTGGCCGTCGGCGTCGCCGTGGATTTCCATGGCGTTGACCGGCGTCAGCCGGGACGCGGGCATGGCGTCCCACACGCCGAGCTCGGCCAGGAAACGCTGGCTGGCGGGCGAAATGGCATAAACGCGCGGGTGGTAGCGGTCGGGATCGGCCGGCGGCACGCTGGCGCGCGGCGCCAGCACGGCCACGCGCTGGCCGCGGCGGGCCAGCGCCAGGGCAGTGGACAGGCCGACGATGCCGGCCCCGCAAACGACGATCTGATGGCTCATCTTGCGCTCGGCTCCCCAGCCTGTTTCGGCCACAGCACCCACATCTGGCCGCGTTGCTTCATGCGGCCGGCCTGCTGGCCGGCGTCGTCGCCGTAGCCCCAGTAGAAGTCGGCGCGCGCGGCGCCGCGGATGGCCGTGCCCGTGTCCTGGGCCAGCACCAGGCGCTGCAGCGGCCGGTCGGACGCCGGATAGGTCGTGGCCAGGAACACCGGCGTGCCCAGCGGCACGAAACCCGCGTCGACCGCGATCGAACGCATGGGGGCCAGCGGCACCGCGTAGGCGCCCTTGGGACCTTGTTCCGGATCGACTACCGCCTCTTCGCGGAAGAACACCACCGCCGGGTTGGCGTTGAGCATTTCCGGCACGCGCTTGGGATTGCGCTGGGCCCAGGCGCGGATGTTCTGCATGGAAGCCTGGTCGGCCGACAACTCGCCGCGGTCGATCAGCCAGCGGCCGATGGAGGCGTAAGGCTGGCCGTTGTGGTCGGCATAGGCCACGCGGATGGTCTTGCCGGAATCGGGACCGTCGGTCAGCTGCACGCGGCCCGAGCCCTGCACCTGCAGGAAGAAGTTGTCGACGGGGTCATCCACCCACACCAGCACAGGCGGACGCCGGCCGGAGGACTCGATGGCGGCGCGCGAGTCATAAGGCACCACCCGCTTGCCGTCCAGCTTGCCGCGCACGCGCTTGCCCGCCAGTTCCGGATAGATCGAGCCCAGGTCGATGGTCAGCAGGTCCGCGGGCACGGTGTACAGCGGCCACTGATGGCTGCCGCCCTGGCGGCGCGAGCCGCGCACCAGGGGCTCGTAATAGCCTGTCACGGTGTTGGTGGCCGGCTTGCCGTCGGCGGCGTTCAGACGCCAGGGCTGCAGATAGGTCTGCAGGAAGCGGCGCACGCCCTCGCCATCGCCCGCAGCAGGCGCGCGGGACGGATCCGCGGCGGCCGCGCAGACCGGCTGCCAGGCCCGCGGCGTGGCGCGCGCGGGCGCGGCCAGGTTGCCGCTGGTCGGCCGCATCAGGCCGCGGCAATTGCGCAGGAACAGAGGCCAGAAGCGCGACAGGTCATCGTTGGTCCAGCCGGGCATCTCGGCCCAGTTGGCCGCCTTGTACTTGCCAGCCAGCGCGCGCGGCGGAGTATCGGGCAAGGACGCCAGCGACGGCACCACCAGCGGGCCGTCGGCCGCGGGCGCGGACGGGCCGGGGATGCCGGTCGAACCGGAGTCGGGAGGAATGTCAGAGGGGGTGGAACATGCCGCCAGCAATACGGACAGCACGGACAGACTGAGAATGCGCTTCATGAGCAAATAAAAAAACGTGCGACGGATGGCCGGGCCATTCAATGCAGGGTACGCGGCATGGCCAGGACGAATTCGGAGATCGGCACTTCGAACGGTATGCCGTTCTCGCCGACGCAGTGGTAGGTGCCGCGCATCGTGCCCACCGGCGTGGGCAGGGGACAGCCGCTGGTGTACTCGAAGGTTTCGCCGGGCGCGAGCAAGGGCTGCTGGCCCACGATGCCCAGCCCGCGCACTTCCTGCACGCGCTGGTTGCCATCGGTGATGATCCAGTGGCGGCTGATCACCTGGGCGGGATGCTCGCCGGTATTGGTGATGCGGACGGTATAGGCGAACACGAACTGCTGTTCGCCAGGATCGGACTGTTCAGGCACGAAGCGCGGAGAGACAGAGACGCTCAGGTCGTAAGGTTTCACAGTCCTTCCCTGTGTGGTGCTGGCGGGCGGCCGTGGTACGGCGCCGGACGCTGGAAAAGACGCGGTTCCCGGACCCGCCGGGCCGGGCCATTCCCGGTACCGCGCCTCAAACTGCAATAATGGCACATTATGCCCTCCCCGATCCCGAACATCATGTCTACCCAACAGGCTTCCACCCGCATCACCCCCAGCATCCTGTCGGCCGACTTCGCCCGCCTGGGCGAGGAAGTCCGCAACGTCGTCGCCGCCGGCGCCGACTGGATCCACGTGGACGTGATGGACAACCACTATGTCCCCAATCTGACCATCGGCCCGATGGTGTGCGCGGCCATCCGCCCCCACGTCCAGGTGCCGATCGACGTGCACCTGATGGTGGAACCGGTGGACGACCTGGTGCCGATGTTCGCCAAGGCCGGCGCCGACTACATCAGCTTCCACCCTGACGCCAGCCGCCACGTGGACCGCACGCTGTCGCTGATCCGCGAAAACGGCTGTAAGGCCGGCCTGGTGTTCAACCCCGCCACCCCGCTGTCCTACCTGGACTACGTGATGGACAAGATCGACCTGATCCTGATCATGTCGGTGAATCCGGGCTTCGGCGGCCAGAGCTTCATCCCCGGCGCGCTGACCAAACTGCGCGAGGCGCGCGCGCGCATCGACGCCTGGACGCAGGCCGGCGGCCAGGAAATCGTGCTGCAGGTCGACGGCGGCGTGAAGATCGACAACATCGCTGAAATCCGCCGCGCCGGCGCCGATACCTTCGTGGCCGGCTCCGCCATCTTCGGCAAGCCGGACTATGCCGGCATCATCAAGTCCATGCGCGAACAGATCGCCATCGGCGAAACCACCGCCATCTAAGCTCCGGGAACCGACATGACCGCTTTTCGCGCCGCGCTGCTGGACCTGGACGGCACCCTGCTGGATTCGATTCCCGACCTGGCCTTCGCCGCCAACGCCATGCGCGTGGAGCTGGGCATGTCGCCGCTGCGCGAAGACGTGGTGGCCACCTTCGTGGGCAAGGGCGTGGACAACCTGGTGCGCCGCAGCCTGGCCGGCAGCCTGGACGCGGCCGACCCCACCGCCGCCGAGTTCGATGTCGCCCGCGCCGCCTTCTATCGCCATTACCACCTGTCCAATGGCGAAAAAGCGCAGATCTACCCTGGCGTCATCGACGGCCTGAAGCTCATGCGCGAGCAAGGGCTGAAGCTGGCCGTCGTCACCAACAAGCCCACCGAATTCACCCTGCCGCTGCTGCAACGCACGGGCCTGGCGGGCTTTTTCGATGCCGTGGTCTGCGGCGACACCTGCGAGCGCCGCAAGCCCGATCCGGATCAGGTGGTGCATGCCTGCGACCTGCTCGGCGTCGCTCCGCACGAAGCCGTGACCATCGGCGATTCCGTCAATGACGCGCAGGCGGGCCGCAGCGCCGGCACCCAGGTCCTGGTCGTGCCTTACGGTTACAACGAAGGCCGGGACGTGCGCGAGCTGGATGTCGATGGTATAGTTGACACGCTAGTCGCCGCCGCCCAGTGGGTCGCGCTCTGGAATCAAAACCAGAACGCGGCAAAAACAGGCTCCTGAACAACGGCGGCTCACCGCGAATTCAATACTGAACAAAGCTCAATGAACGTTTCCATCCAGAACCAAATGCTCGGCGCCTCGTGGCGCTGGTGGCGTTTGTCTTCCGGGTGGCGATGATCCCTCCCGGCCCTGGACGCGTATGCCGCCTAGTGCCGTAGCTGTGTAAACACAGAGCCAAGCCCGGAACCAGTAACCTGGACCGGGCTTTTTTGTTGCGCGCCTGGTCCGATAGCAGATAAATCGCTCACGAGACCCGACATGACCGAAATCGAATTCAAGGCCCTCGCCGCACAAGGCTACAACCGCATCCCGCTGGTCGCCGAAACCTATGCCGACCTGGACACGCCGCTGGGCATCTACCTGAAGCTGGCGCACGCCGGCCCCCAGGGCGGACGCATGACCTGCCTGATGGAGTCGGTGGTGGGCGGCGAACGCTTCGGCCGTTATTCCTTCATCGGCCTGCCGGCCCGCACGGTGATCCGCGCCAGCGGCACCCGCACCGAGGTGCTGCACGACGGCAAGGTCGCCGAAACCCATGACGGCGATCCGCTGGCCTTCATCGAGCAATACCAGAGCCGCTTCAAGGTCGCCCTGCGTCCCGGCATGCCGCGCTTCTGCGGCGGCCTGGCGGGCTACTTCGGCTACGACACCGTGCGCCACATCGAGCCCTGCCTGGGCCCGGCGGTCAAGCCGTTCCCCGCCGGCATGGAAGGCGGCACGCCCGACCTGATGCTGATGCACGTGGACGAGCTGGTCATCGTCGACAACCTGGCCGGCCGCATCTACCTGATGGTCTACGCGGACCCGGGCCAGCCCGAGGCCTACAGCCGCGCCCAGCAGCGCCTGCACGACCTGCGCGCCCGACTGCGACGCCCGGTGGAAATTCCCTACAGCCACGCCAGCATGCAGACCGAAGAGCGGCGCGACTTCAAGAAGGAAGACTATCTGGCGGCCGTGCACCGCGCCAAGGAACACATCGCCGCCGGCGACCTGATGCAAGTGCAGATTGGCCAGGTCATCGCCAAGCCCTTCCGCGATTCCCCCCTCTCCCTCTACCGCGCCCTGCGGTCGCTCAATCCCTCCCCCTACATGTACTTCTGGAACTTCGGCGACTTCCAGGTGGTCGGCGCGTCGCCGGAAATCCTGGTGCGCCAGGAACGCGTGGTGGAAAACGGCGAACCCAAGTCGCAGATCACGATCCGTCCCCTGGCCGGCACCCGCAAGCGCGGCGGCACGCCCGAGGAAGACACCGCCCTGGCCGCCGAACTGAAGGCCGATCCCAAGGAAGTGGCCGAACACGTGATGCTGATCGACCTGGCGCGCAACGACGTGGGCCGCGTGGCCCAGGTGGGCTCGGTCAAGGTCAGCGACACCATGGTGATCGAACGCTATTCGCACGTGATGCACCTGGTGTCCAACGTCACCGGCACGCTGAACCCGGGCATGAGCAGCATGGACGTGCTGCGCGCGTCCTTCCCCGCAGGCACCCTGACCGGCGCGCCCAAGGTCGAGGCCATGAAGATCATCGACGAACTGGAACCCGTGCGCCGCGGCATCTACGGCGGCGCGGCCGGCTACCTGAGCTACGGCGGCGAAATGGACGTGGCCATCGCCATCCGCACCGGCGTCATCAAGGACGGCACGCTGTACGTGCAGGCCGCCGCCGGCATCGTGGCCGATTCCAACCCTGAAGCCGAATGGGCCGAAACCGAAGCCAAGGCCCGCGCGGTGCTGCGCGCAGCCGAACAGGTGCAGCACGGCCTGGACGAGCCCATCTGAGGCCCCGCCCCCACCGGACATATCCGGGCCGCCGGGCGGCCCCACAGGAGAATTAAATGCTGTTGATGATCGACAACTACGACTCTTTCACCTACAACCTGGTGCAATACTTCGGTGAACTGGGCGAAGACGTGCGCGTGGCGCGCAACGACCAGATCACGCTGGAAGAGATCGCCGCCATGAACCCGGACCGCATCTGCGTGTCGCCCGGCCCCTGCTCGCCGGCCGAGGCAGGCATCTCGGTGCCCGTGATCCAGGCCTTCGCGGGCAAGAAGCCCATCCTGGGCGTGTGCCTGGGCCATCAGGCCATCGGCGCGGCCTACGGCGGCGACATCGTGCGCGCGCAGCAGATCATGCACGGCAAGACCGTGCAGATCTCGCATACCGGCACGGACATCTTCACCGGTCTGCCCACCCCGTACACCGTGATCCGTTACAACTCGCTGACCATAGACCCCGCCACCCTGCCCGACTGCCTGGCCGTGACGGCGACCGCGCCGGACGGCGACATCATGGGCGTGCGCCACAAGACCCTGCCGCTATACGGAGTACAGTTCCATCCCGAGTCGGTGCTCAGCGAGCACGGCCATGCCCTGCTCCGCAATTTCCTGAACCTCGCCTAAGAAGGACGCATCGTGACTATTTCCCCCGCCGAAGCGCTGACGCGCTGCATTGAACACCGCGAAATCTTCCACGACGAAATGCTGCATCTCATGCGCATGCTGATGCGCGGCGAAATGTCGCCGCAGATCGCAAGCGCCTTGCTGATGGGCCTGCGCGTGAAGAAAGAGACCATAGGCGAAATCACCGCCGCCGCGCAGGTCATGCGCGAATTCGCCACGCCCGTGGTCACGCCCAACCCCGCCGACCTGCTGGACATGTGCGGCACCGGCGGCGACGGCAGCCATACCTTCAACATTTCCACCACCGCCATGTTCGTGGCGGCGGCGGCCGGCGTGCCGATCGCCAAGCACGGCAACCGCAGCGCCTCGTCGTCCAGCGGCAGCGCCGACGTGCTGGAAGCCCTGGGCGCCAACCTGGTGCTGACGCCCGAACAGGTGGCCGAGTGCATCCAGGCCACCGGCATCGGCTTCATGTTCGCGCCCGCCCACCATGGCGCCATGAAGAACGTGGCCGCCGTGCGCAAGGAACTGGCCGTGCGCACCATTTTCAACATCCTGGGCCCGCTGACCAATCCGGCCGGCGCCGCCAACCAGTTGATGGGCGTGTTCCACCCCGACCTGGTCGGCATCCAGGTGCGCGTGCTGGAACGCCTGGGTTCGCGCCACGTGCTGGTGGTGCACGGCAAGGACGGCATGGACGAGGCCTCGCTGGGCGGCGCCACCCTGGTCGGGGAACTCAAGGACGGAAAGGTCCTCGAATATGAGATCCATCCCGAGGACTACGGGCTATCCATGATGTCCAACCGCAGCATCAAGGTGTCCAATCGCGAACAATCGCGCGAGCTTGTCATCGAGGCGCTCGAAAATGTCGAGGGCACCGCCCGCGACATCGTCGCGCTCAATGCGGGACTCGCCATTTATGCTGGCAATAAGGCCGATTCCATTCCCGAGGCATTGGCTCTAGCATTTGAACTTATCTCCACCGGCGCGGCGCGAGCCAAGCTGGAAGAATTCTGCGCATATACCCGGAAATTCCTGAAATGAACGATATTCTCGCGAAGATCCTCGCCGTCAAGGCCGAGGAAGTCGCCGCCGCTCGCCAGATGCGCAGCGAAGCCGAAGTCCTGCGCGAAGCGCAGGCGCGGCAGGACGTGCGTGGCTTTGCCCAAGCCATCGAAGACAAGATCTCGCAAGGCAAGCCCGGCGTCATCGCCGAAATCAAGAAGGCCTCGCCGTCCAAGGGCGTGCTGCGCGACCCTTTCAATCCCCCGGAAATCGCCGCCACCTATGCGGTTCACGGCGCGGCCTGCCTGTCGGTGCTGACCGACGTGCAGTTCTTCCAGGGCTCCCACGACCATCTGCGCCAGGCGCGCGCGGCCTGCTCGCTGCCGGTGCTGCGCAAGGACTTCGTGATCGATCCCTACCAGATCATCGCCGCGCGCGCCATGGGCGCGGACTGCGTGCTGCTGATCGTGGCCGCGCTCAGCCCGGCGCAACTGCGCGACTATGAAACGCTGGCGATGGAACTGGGCATGGACGTGCTGGTGGAAGTGCATGACGCCAAGGAACTGGACGTCGCGCTGACCATGAAGACTCCGCTGCTCGGCATCAACAACCGCAACCTGCGCACCTTCGAGACCAGCCTGTCGAACACCCTGGACCTGCTGCCCCGGATTCCCGCGGGCAAGCGCGTCGTAACCGAAAGCGGCATCCTCAAGCCGGAAGACGTGCAGCTGATGCGCCAGCACAAGGTCGACGCCTTCCTGGTGGGCGAAGCCTTCATGCGCGCCAAGGATCCGGGCGCGGAACTTGCGCGCCTGATGGGCTGACCGGCCGGCCCGGGAGCCCATGGACACCACCTTCCTGCTCAATTTCATCCAGGTCATCGAGCAGGGTTCGATCGCCGAGGTTGCGCGCAAGAACGGCCTGACACCGGCGGCGGTCAATCAGCGCATCAAGAAGGTCGAGGACGAACTGGGTTTCAAGCTGGTGGTGCGTTCCGGCCGCACCGTCAAACCCACGGTCGAAGGCGCGCAGATCCTGGCGCAGGCCAAGCACGTCATGGAAGAGGTGCGCAACCTGAAGGCCGCGTCCCAGGGGCCGGTGGTGTTCGGCCACCTGACCCTGGGCGCGTTCGATTCGGCCATGACCACGCTGATGCCCACGCTGCTGGCGCGTCTCATCGACCGGCATCCCAATCTCGAAATCAGCCTGGTCAAGGGCTATTCCGTCAATCTCTACAGCAAGATCTGCGACGGAGAGATGGACGCGGCACTGATACTGCAGCCGCAGTTCCAGATGCCCAAGAACCTGGAATGGCGCCGGGTGCGTGACGAGCCGCTGGTGGTGCTGGCGCCGGCCTCGCTCGCCGAGACCGACCCGCACCAGCTGCTGCGCGCCAATCCGCTGATCTGCTATGACCGCAAGCTGTGGGGCGGGCAGCTCGCCGCCAACTACTTCCGCCAGCACAGCATACGGCCCAAGATACGCATCGAAACCGCTTCCATCGAGGTCATCGCGCTGCTGGTAGGCCAGGGACTGGGCGTGTCCCTGGTGCCGGACGGCGCAGGCGAACTGCGCCCGGACTCCGGGCTGCGCAAGATCCCCCTGCCGGACGACGAGCACTTCCGCAGCGTCGGCCTGCTATGGAACCGGCAATCGGTCCGCGCCGCCCTGATCGAGGAAATCTACGAGATCGCGCGGGCCGCCTGAGGCGGGGCCTCAGCAGGTTCCCTCGGCGCCCAGGATGACCGTGGACTGGCTGGACAGCGTGCCGCCGTTGCCGTGCGCCAGGGCCAGGCGCGCATCCCGGACCTGGCGCTCGCCCGCCTGGCCGCGCAACTGGCGCACCGCTTCGATCACCAGGAACACCCCGTACATGCCCGGATGGACGCAGGACAACCCGCCCCCGTTTGTGTTCACCGGCAGCCTGCCACCCGGCGCAATGCCGCCGCCGCGCACGAAGGCCCCGCCCTCGCCCTTGGCGCAGAATCCCAGGTCTTCGAGGAACAGGATGGTGTTGATGGTGAAGGCGTCGTATAGCTGCGCCACGTCGATGTCGGCTGGACGATAGCCGGCCATTTCGAACGCCAGCGCGCCCGACTGGCGCGCCGCGGTGGTGGTCAGGCTCTCCATCGCGGATATCTGGCGGTTCCATACGGCGGTCGCGCTGCCCAGGATGTAGGCGGGAGGCTGTGGCAGATCCCGGGCGCGGTCGGCCCGCGTCATCACGAAGGCGCCCGCGCCATCCGTCACCAGGCAGCAATCGCGGACAGTCAGCGGATCCGATACCCGGCGCGCGCTCAGCACCTCATCAATTGATAGTGGATCGCGCGAATATGCTTCGGGATTGAGTTGCGCCCAGCGGCGCGCCGCCACCGCAACTTCGGCCAAATCCTCGCGCCGGGTGCCAAACTCGTGCATGTGGCGCCTGGCGGCCAGCGCGTAGGCGCTGGGCGGATTCAAAGGTTCATACGGCATTTCGTAGGGCTGAGGGTCCAGCGCCTTGCGCGTGGCCGCAATCGCCGAGCGTCCGACGGCAGCTGTCTTCTGCGCGCTGCCGTAGCAGACCAGCACGGCATTGCACTGCCCCGAATCCAGCGCATGGGCCGCGGCCAGGATGTAGGACATGAAGCTGGAGCCGCCCAGGCAGGTTCCATCGATGTAGGTGGGGCGGATGCCCAGGGTCTCGATGACGGACATAGGCCACATGCTGGCCGCCACGCTGGAGGTCGCGATGCCGTCGATGTCGCGCATCTGCAAGCCCGCATCCCGCACCGCCGCATGGGCGGCCCGCACCAGCAGCTCCATGTCCGTGTAGCCCGGCGCCTGGCCGAGGCCGAAGTGGCCAACGCCGGCGATGACCGTCTTACCCCGCAATTGCCGGTAGTTCATTGCTGCGCCTCCTCGAACAACACGGCGGCGGCGCCGTCGCGTTCGCCGATTACGGCCCTTACGGCCATGCCGATGCGCACCTGGTCAGGCGGCATGCCCACGACGTTGGACATCATCCGCACGCCCTCCTCCAGATCGAGCAGCGAAACGTTGTAGTCGCCGCCGGCCTCGGGCTTGCGCGCGACAGTGGTGCAACTGTAGACAATGGCCCGACCCGTCGGTGCGACCCAGGTCAGCGCCTCGCTGCCGCAATGTGGGCAGATTTCGCGCGGCTGGAACACGTGCCGCGCGCAATCGGCGCAGCGCTGGATCAGGAAGCGGCCCTGCGCCAGGTGGTCGAAGTACTGCTTCTGGGTGCCTGCATTGGCGGCTGCGCTGTTCATCGCGATTCTCCCTGGCTTGCGGGCTGCTGCAGCGCCGCGATTTCAGTGTCGCTGCATCCGAGCCTGGCGCTCAGGACGCTCTGCGTATCGGCTCCCAGCAAGGGAGCCGCGTTGCGGTAGGCGACCGGGCTTTCCGAGAAACGCATCGGACTGCGGACCTGCGGCACGCTTCCGCAGACTGGGTGCGGCAACGAGAATTTCAGGCCGCGGGCGCGCACCTGCGGATCCTCATGAACCTGGGCGATGTCGTTGATCACGCCTACCGGCACGCCTGCGGCATCCAGCAGGCCGACCCATTCGTCGCGGCCTCGCGTGAGAAACAGCCGCTCGAGTTCGGGAATGAGCACGCCCTTGGCGAGCACGCGCCCGGTATTGGTCAGGTAGCGCTCATCTTCAGCCAGATCGGGCCGGCCCGCCGCGGCGCAGAATTTCTGGAACTGACCGTCGTTGCCAACGCCCAGCACCACATGCCCATCCGCCGCCTCGAACACCTGATAAGGGGCCAGGTTGACATGCGCGTTGCCTTCACGGCGGGGCACCTCGCCCGACAGAAAGTAGTTGAAGTTCTGCACGCCCAACGCCGCCACCTGGCAATCCAGCATGGAGATATCGATCTGTTGGCCCAGGCCGCTGCGGCCGCGCTCATGCAGCGCCGCGAGGATGGCGCTGGTGGCGTACATGCCCGCCATCAGGTCGGCGGCGGCGTTGCCGGCCTTCTGCGGACCGCCGCCAGGCAGCGCGTCCTTTTCCCCAGTGATGCTCATCAGACCGCCCAGCGCCTGGATCACGAAGTCATAACCGGGCTTTTCCGCGTAGGGACCGTCCTGGCCGAACCCCGTGATGGAGCAATAGATGAGCCTCGGGTTCAGCTCCCGCAGGCTGGCGTAGTCCAGGCCGTACTTGCGCAGGCCGCCCACCTTGAAATTCTCGACGAAGATGTCGCATCCGGCTGCCAGCCGGCGCACCGCGTCCGCGCCAGCCTGGGTTGCGATGTCCAGGGCCAACGACTTCTTGTTGCGGTTGGCGGCCAGGTAATACGCCGACTCCTGCGTGCGCCGGCCTTCGGCGTCCATCAGATTGGGCGGCCCCCAGCCGCGGGTGTCGTCGCCCGATAGCGGGCGTTCGATCTTCAGTACTTCGGCGCCCAGGTCGGCCAGGTTCTGCGTGCACCAGGGACCCGCCATGATGCGGGTCATGTCCAGCACGGTGATGCCGCTAAGCGGAGGTTCTCTGTTAGACATAGGATGTGTGTACGTGGATGACGGAAGGGAAAGCCTCAGCGAGGGTAAAAGCCGCCGCCGTCGCGCGCCTGGGCGAGCAGCAGCGGCGCGGGCGTCCAGTACTGCTCGCCTGCCAGGCTGGCGTAATGGCGGATGCGCTCGCAGAGGCGCGCCGCGCCGATCTGGTCCGCATGGAACATCGGGCCGCCGCGGAACCGCGGAAAGCCGTAGCCGTTGAGCCAGATGGTGTCGATGTCCTCCGGCCGGCTGGCGACGCCCTCCTCCAGGATCAGCGCCCCCTCGTTGATCATGGCGTAGAGGCAGCGCTCCAGGATCTCTCCGTCGGAAATCTCGCGCCGCCTGATGCCGCGCCGTTCCGCGTTGTGCACGATCAGTTCGGAAATGGCCGGGTCCACCGACCGTTTGCGCTGCGCATCATAGGTATAGAACCCTGCCCCGGTCTTCTGCCCCAGCCGTCCCGCCGCGACGATCTCGTCCAGGATGTTGCAGGCCACCTCGCGTGGGCTCAAACGGTCCAGCCGGCTTTGGCGGTTGCGCCAGGCCACATCCAGGCCCGCCAGGTCGTTCAGCTGGAACTGTCCCATCGGAAAGCCGAACTCGCACAGCACGCGGTCGACCTGCTCGGGCAACGCGCCTTCCTCCAGCATGAAGTAACACTCGCGGGTGCGTCGCGCCAGCATGCGGTTGCCGACGAAACCATCGGACACCCCCACCATCACCGCCACCTTACCCAGGCGCTTGCCCAAGGCCTGGATCGTGGCCAGCGCGCGCGGCGAACTGCGCGCGCCGCGCACGTTTTCCAGCAGCTTCATGATGTGGGCAGGGCTGAAGAAATGCATGCCGACGACGCTCTCCGGGCGGCGCAGGTCCGCCGCCAACGCATCGATGTCCAGGAACGAGGTGTTGGTGGCGATCAGCGCATCCGGCCGCAGGTTCTCTTCGATGCTGGCCAGTACCTGCCGCTTGACGCCCATGTCCTCGAAGACGGCCTCCACCACGAGGTCGCAGTCGCACAGCGGCTCGTATTGCTGCGTCGGCGTCAGCGCGCCGCTCCGCGCACGCTGCGTGGCTTCGGTGATGCGGCCCTTCGCCACATCGTTGCTATAGGTCTTGCCTATGGTCTCGACGCTGGACGCCAGCACCTTTTCGTTCTGCTCGACCAGCACGACGGGGATGCCCGCATTCAGAAAGCACATGGCGATGCCCGTGCCCATGGTGCCGGCGCCGACCACGCCGGCCTTGCGCACCGGCGCCGCGTCCTCGGCGGGCAGGCCGGCGGGCTTGGTCGCGATGCGCTCGGCGAAGAACGCGTGGCGCAAGGCTTGCGCCTGCGGCGACGCCACCAGTTCCCGGAAACGCTCACGGCCATAGGCCACGCTGTCCTCGAAACTCGAAGCGACGCTGCGCATGGCCACGTCGACGCAAGCCTGCGGCGCCAACTGGCCTCGATGGCTGACCTGGAACCTGGCGCGTGCGGCCTCGAACAACTGAGGTTCGCAGGCCGGAACCGGCAATTCCCGCGTACGCCGCGCGCCCTGGCCCTCCGCCAGCAAGCGCTGGGCGTACGCAATGGCGGCGGCCCGGACATCCTCCTGTGCTAACGCGTCCGCCAAACCGGCTTCCAGCGCCTCGGCCGCGTCTATTGGTTTGCCGCCCGCAGCCATGTCCAGCGCCTTCTCGACGCCCGCCAGGCGCAGCAGCCGAGGAATACCGCCCGCCCCGGGGATGATACCCAGGGTGGACTCGGGCAGGCCCAGGCGGGCTCGCGCATCCACCACCCGGTAGTGGCAGCCCAGGGCCAGTTCCAGCCCCCCGCCCAGCGCGGAACCGTGGATCGCCGCGACCACCGGCTTGGCGCTGGATTCGATGGCGTGTATCACCTGCGACAGGTGCGGGTCCAGCGGCGGCTTGCCGAACTCCTTGATATCGGCCCCGGCCACGAAGGTAGCGCCGGCGCAGGCAATGACGATGGCCCGGGTATCGTCATCGCCTGCCGCCTGCTCCATGGCATGCAGCAGGCCGGCGCGCACCGCCTGGGACGTGGCATTGACCGGAGGGTTGTCGATGACGATGACGCGGATGTTTCCGCTAAGCGTGGAAGTTACGGCTTGCATGGTTGTCCTGGAGTGATGGCGGCCTCGCCGCCGGTGTTCAGCGCGATGCCTGCAGCGGCACCTTGGCCGTCTTGATGACCTGCGCCCACTTGTCCTTTTCCTGGCTGATGTAACGCCCGAAGCCCTCGGGCGTATCGGTCTGCGGCTCCATACCCTGTTGCCGCAGCCATTGCGTGAAGTCGGGCTTGTCCACCATCTCGCGCAGCGCCGCGTTGAGCTGCGCGACGATCGGCTGCGGCGTGCCGGCGGGCGCGAGCAGCCCATACCAGCCTGCCGCCTGGAATCCCGGATAGCCGGATTCGGCCACGGTTGGCACCTGGGGCAGCGACTGGATGCGTTGCGCGGTTTCCACCGCGAGAGGCACCAATTGCCCCGACTGGATCAGCGGCACCAGCGTGATCGCGTTGTCGCTGACCGCGGAGATCAGGCCCGACTGCACGTCGACCAGCGCCGCCGAACTGCCCTTGTAAGGCACGTGCAGCATGTCCACGCCCGCAGTCGACTTGAGCAGTTCCATGGACAGATGCTGCGTCGATCCGGTGCCGGCCGACCCGAAGGTCAGCTTGCCAGGATCCTTCTTAGCCAGGGCCAGGAATTCACCCAGGGACTTCGGTCCGAGCTTGGGACTGACGGCAATGACCAGGGGCGAGACCGCCACGATGGTGATGGGCGCGAAGTCCTGGACCGGGTCGTAGGGCAGTTGCTGGTACAGCGAAGGATTGATGGACATCGCGCCCGAGAAGGTCATGCCCAGGGTGTAGCCGTCGGCGGGCGCCTTGGCGATGGCGGACATGCCCACGATGGCGGCCGCGCCGGGCTTGTTCTCGATGACCACGGGCTGGCCGAATTTCTCCGTCAATCCACGGCCTATCATGCGCGCCAGCGTATCGGCGGCGCCGCCGGCCGCGGCCGGCACGATCATGCGGATAGGCTTGTCGGGATACGGCGCGGCCCAGGCGGCCGTCGCGGCCATGACCGCGCAAGAGAGGGCAAGACTCTGCAGGATGCGTTTCAAGATTGTCTCCTTATGCTTGTTATGTGTTGCGGCCGGGTTCAGCCGCGGCGGCGGGTGATGGTTCCCACCTGGACCTTCTTTCCGTCAGCCAGGGTGCAGGCGTAGGCCAGCTCCAGCCATCCGGGTTCGCTGCGGGTCACTTCGAATGCAACGTCCACGGCCTCCCCCGGCCGCGTGAACGCCACGAACTTCGCCTCGATCTCACTGCCGTCGAGCCACGTATCGCCAAGCAGATCGGCGGCCATGTCGAGAACTGGCGCCATCACCAGCGCCCCCTGCACGATGACTCCGCCGAAAACGCTGTTGCGCGCATATTCGGGATCGGTGTGCGTCCTGCCGGTGGTACCGTGCAGCGCGCCGAAGCGGTTGATGTCTTCCTGTTCCGCGCCGCGCGCGACGCTACGGAACTTGTCGCCTACCTTGAATTCCATGCCGGCCTCCTCAGTTGGGCCAAACCAGGCTGCGCTCCGCCACCAGAGCGACGCGCGCGTTTTCCAGCTTGCGGACGGTGATCTCCAGCACCACGAAGCGCTTGTCGTTCTTCAGGTACTTGTCCTTCACCAGCACGCTGGCCTCCAGCTCCTCTCCTGGATACACGGGCGCCAGCAGACGGACTTTCTCGCGGGCGTGCAGCACGCCAGTCGGCCAGGCAAAGGCCGCGTGCTGCGGTTGAAAGCTGCCGACCAGCACCGGATGCACGCTGCGCACGGGCGCGCCGCCTTGCGCCAATACGGCGCGGCCGCTGCCGTCGAGGACCGGAGTGTGTTCGAAGGTGCCGATGAAAGCGTCGCTGTCTGCGGCGCCGATGCTGTAGCGGCTGGGAGGAAAGAGACGGCCTATTTCGAAGTCGTCGTAGAACAGCTCGTTGCTTGCCATGTCATCACCTGGGTTGAAGGGGATGCGGGCATCGTAAGCAGTTCTTCCCGTGTGCTGGGATAGTTAACCTATCTTCAAAAGATAGTTTTTGTGCACGCCTTGCGTACACGTGGCAAACACCGGCGCAGCGCCGCGCGCAAGGAACGGAAAATTCCGCTAGGCCGGACGCGGCAGGCGGCGATAAAGCGTGCTGCGGTGTACGCCCAGCGCGCGCGCTGCGCGGCTGACATTGCCGCCGTGGGCGGCCAGGGCGTCGCGGATCGCGGCGTCCGTCATGGCTTGCAGATTGGTCGGGTCATCGACGCCCGCAGCGGGCGGCGGTGGCGCCGCGCCACGGATATCGGCAGGCAGCATGTCGGCCTCGACGACACCGGCAGGTCCCGCCAGCACGTGCAGCGTGCGCAGCACGGCCACCAGTTGCCGGTAATTGCCGGGCCACGCGTACGCAACCAGGATTGCTTCGATGTCGGGCGGCAGGACCGGCCCCGCGCCTTGCGCCGCCCACAGGCCGCGCAGCAGTTCCAGGCGGTCGGCGCGCGCGCGCAGCGGTTCCAGCGTGACGGTGTATTCGGCGATGCGGAAATACAGGTCCGGGCGCACCGGCGCATCGGGCCCTTCATGGGCCAGCGGCCGGTGCGTCGCGCATACCAGCGCAAAGTCCACGGCCACCGGCCTCGCCGCGCCCAACGGCGAGACTTCGCGCGTCTGCAGCACACGTAGCAGGCGCGATTGCAGCATCAGCGGCATGTCGCCGATCTCGTCGAGGAACAGCACGCCGCCGTGCGCCTGGCGCAGCAGCCCTTTGCTGCCCTGGCGCCGCGCGCCGGTGAAGGCGCCGTCTTCGTAGCCGAAAAGTTCGGATTCGATCAGGCTCTCAGGCAACGCTGCGCAGTTCACCGCCACGAACGGCCCGCAGGCGCGCTTGCTGCGCGCATGCAGCTGACGCGCGAACACTTCCTTGCCGACGCCGGTTTCGCCTTGCAGCAGAATCGACACACCCGCATCCGACAAGTGCACGGCGCGCGCCAGCGCGCCCAGGGTTGGGGCATCGAAACTCGGCGCAGCGGGGCGCGAGCCGGCCGCTGGCGGCAGTGACGGCAGTGACGGCGCTTGCGGGGCGCGCGAGCGCGGCCAGCGCAAGCGCGCGTGGTACACGACGCCCGAACGCGCCTGCACCCGGCCCGCCGCGTCGGGGCAGCGTTCCATGTCGCCGTCGAACACGTCGCCGTAGCGGTACACGCCCAGAGCCGTGGGCGCCAGGCCGAGCGCCTGCAAGGCGCGGCGGTTGGCGCCGATCAGCAGGTCGCCCTGGAAGGCCAGCAAGCCCTCGCCGGGCGCGCCCAGTCCGGAGCGATCCACATGCAGCCGCAGCACGGCGTGCTGCTCGTAGGCTTGTTCGAACAAGCGGTGCTCGATCAGGTCGACGGCGGCGCGCACCAGTTCCAGCACGTCGGGCCGCAGGTCGCGCGCCGGGCTGGACAGGTCCAGCACGCCCAGCGTGCGGCCCTCGCTATCGGTAATGGGGACAGCAGCGCAGGTCAGGATGCGGTTGGGTTCGAAATAGTGTTCCGCCCCGTGCACGGCGATGGGCCGGCCTTCCACCAGGGCGGTGCCGATGGCATTGGTGCCTGCCGCCGCTTCGTCCCAAGGCGCGCCGGGCATCAATGCCACGCGCGAGGCGCGCTGGGCGAAACCGGTGTCGCCGTCGGAATCCAGCACCAGGCCCTGGGCATCGGACAGGATCACCAGGCCGCCGCTGCCGCCAGCCTGGCGGCGCAGCATGGACATGGCGGGTTCGGACAGCCGGCGCAGCGCCTCGTTACGCTGCTGGGCCTCGCGCAGCTCGCCCTGGGTCATGAGTTCGGCGCGGCGCACGCCGCGCATGTCGAAGCCCAGGTCGGCGCAGCGCCGCCACGACCGCAGGATGGGCTCGGCGACCACGCCGCCGGGCACCGCGCCTTGCTGGTTGAACAGCAGGCGCGCTTGCGTCAGCGCATGCTGACGGGATTGAGTGGCCATGCATGTCTCCTGGGACAGGCGTTCTGCGACACCTGTTCCGCGACGATGTCGCAAAAAGCGACAGGGAAGGCCCCCACGCCGCACCCGCTACGCGGGCTTGCTGCCCCCAAGGGGACTGGCCCGCCTTGGGACGGCCCGGCGGCGGGCCGGCCCTCGAGGGGCTCTACTGCATATTGCCCGTTCTGAAACCTACTTTCGCATGCAAGCCGCGGGCTGTCCAGCGGGGAAGCACCGACTGGCACGCTCCTTGCTTGATACGGGACAGGCAGCCGACTGCCGCACCCCCACAATACCGGAGACAAGCATGGACATCGCGACCCGCATCACCCCCGACTCCTACGGCACCCGCCTGGACCTGAAAACCCAGTACGACAATTTCATCGACGGCAAATGGCAGAAGCCCGCCGACGGCGAATACTTCGACAACGTCACGCCGGTCACGGGCCAGGTGCTGACGCGCAATGCCCGCTCCAAGGAGCGCGACATTGAACTGGCGCTGGACGCCGCGCACCGCGCCGCGCCCAAATGGGGAGCGACCCCGGCCGCGCAGCGCGCCCGCATGCTGATGCAGATCGCCGATGTAATGGAGGCGAACCTGGAACGCCTGGCCACGGCCGAAACCTGGGACAACGGCAAGCCCATCCGCGAAGCGCGCGCCGCCGACATTCCGCTGGCAATCGACCACTTCCGCTATTTCGCTTCCTGCATCCGCAGCCAGGAAGGCTCGCTGTCCGAGATCGACCACGACACGGTCGCCTATCACTTCAACGAACCGCTGGGCGTGGTCGGCCAGATCATTCCTTGGAACTTCCCCATCCTGATGGCGGCATGGAAGCTGGCGCCGGCCCTGGCCGCAGGCAACTGCGTGGTGCTCAAGCCCGCCGAGCAGACGCCGCTGGGCATTCTGCTGCTGATGGAACTGATCGGCGACATCCTGCCGCCCGGCGTGGTGAACGTGGTCACGGGCTTCGGCCTGGAAGCCGGCAAGCCGCTGGCGTCCAACAAGCGCATCGCCAAGATCGCCTTCACCGGCGAGACCACCACCGGCCGGCTCATCATGCAGTACGCCTCGCAGAACATCATCCCGGTCACGCTGGAACTGGGCGGCAAGTCGCCCAACATCTTCTTTGCCGACGTGGCCGCGCAGGACGATGACTTCCTCGACAAGGCGGTCGAGGGCTTCGTCATGTTCGCGCTGAACCAGGGCGAGGTCTGCACCTGCCCCAGCCGCGCGCTGATCCAGGAATCCCTGTACGACAAGTTCATGGAACGTGCGCTCAAGCGCGTGGCCGAGATCAAGCAAGGCAATCCGCTGGACGCGGACACCATGCTGGGCGCGCAGGCATCCACCGAGCAGCTGGAGAAGATCCTGTCGTACCTGGACATCGGCAAGCAGGAAGGCGCCGACGTGCTGGCCGGCGGCTCGCGCGCGCAGATGCAGGGCGCGCTGGAAGGCGGCTATTACGTGCAGCCCACGGTGTTCAAGGGCCACAACAAGATGCGCGTGTTCCAGGAGGAAATCTTCGGGCCGGTGGTGGCCGTGACGACCTTCAAGGATGCCGACGATGCGCTGGCCCTGGCCAACGACACGCTCTACGGCCTGGGCGCGGGCGTGTGGTCGCGCGACGCCAACACCTGCTATCGCATGGGCCGCGCGATCAAGGCCGGCCGCGTGTGGACCAACTGCTATCACGCCTATCCGGCGCATGCGGCGTTTGGCGGCTACAAGCAATCGGGCATCGGACGCGAGAACCACAAGATGATGCTCAACCACTATCAGCAGACCAAGAACCTGCTGGTGAGCTACTCGCCGAAGAAGCTGGGTTTCTTCTGACCCCGCCATGGCCTGGCGCCGGGCCGCGAGGCCCGGCGCGCCTCAAAGGAGCCTGACATGGCAGAGCAAACGCCGCGCGTGGTCGCCACCGACGAGGCGCGCAGCCTGATCGAGACCCTGCGGGCCAAGCATGGCCCGCTGATGTTCCACCAGTCCGGCGGCTGCTGCGACGGCAGTTCGCCCATGTGCTACGCCCAGGGCGAATTCATGGTGGGCGGTTCGGACGTGCTGCTCGGCGAACTGGAAGGCTGCCCGTTCTACATGGGCGAGGACCAGTTCGCGTACTGGGAGCACACCCAACTCATCATCGACGCCGTGCCCGGCCGGGGCGGCGCGTTTTCGCTGGACAGCGCGGAAGGCAAGCGCTTCCTGCTGCGTTCGCGGCTGTACTCGGACGAGGAGTGGGCGCGGGTGGCGCCCGTCAGCAAGGGCTGACTGGCCCCTGCCGGCGTATGGCGCGGGGCCCTAGCGGCCCCGCGAGCCGCCTTGCGGACTGCCCTTGTCCGGCATGCCGACTGCTGCGGCCTGTTTCCACTGGAACGACACGCGCCGGATGCGCGCGGCCCGGAATTGCGTGAACGAACGGCCGCCCGGCATGGGCGCGCCGCGATAGGCACTGCTGGCGTTTTTCATTGCTGAAGTTGGGTTGACGAAAAAACTTGTTTGGGCGGCGCTCAGGCGCGCGTGGCCGATGCATTCCAGGCGCTGGCGGGCGCCTCGCGGCGGGTCCATTCCAGCGCGTCTTCCAGGCGGTCGTTGCCCCAGAACATCTCTCCGTCCACAAAGAACGTGGGTGCCCCGAACAGCCCCAGGTTGCGGGCACGGTCGACCCGGCGGCGCAGCGCCTCCTTGGCGGCTTCGGACTTGCCGCGGGCGATCAGCGCCGCGGCGTCCAGCCCCAGGTCCGTCAGCAGCCCGTGCACCACGTCCTCGGACTGGATGTCCAGGTCGTGCTGGAAATTGGCGCGGAACACCGCCACGCAGAAATCGCGGCCCCAGGGCTCGTCCTGCCCCAGCAGCGCGATGCGGGCGGGCAGCACGCTCATGCGCGGAAACAGGCGGGGACGGTTGTAGACCAGGCCGTACTTTTCGGCCAGGCGGGCGATGTCGCGCATCATGTAGGCGCCCTTGCCCGGAAACAGCCGGAACGGCGTGTCGTTCCAGCCTTGGGCCTGGAAGATAGGACCCAGCAGGAAAGGGCGCAGATCGACCCGCACCCCGGCCTCTTGCGCCAGGGCGTCGATGCGTTCGATGGCCAGATAGCTGTACGGGCTGGCGAAATCGAACCACATCTCGATGCGGGGCGTGTCGGGCAGGGACGCGGTCATGACTGGAGCTCCGGGGCAAGCTGCTACGAAATTAGCGCGACCTGCGCATCCGGCAGGCCGCTGAGAACGACATCGCGATCGCTGCCGACGGTGATGGAATCCCCGGCTTGAAGCACGCTGTCATCGAAGCGCCGGTACTCGGAAAGCCACAAGGTGCCGGCGTGACACACGATGCGGACGCCCGAGGCGTGCTTGAGCAGCATAGTCGAGCCGCCGGCCAAACGGAATGACATTCCCGCAGTGCAACATACCTGGATCATGGCGTACCCCTGGGCCGCGGCGGCGGCGATCGCGGCGGATTGCCGGGCTTTGCGCCCTTACACCCGTCGTCTGAGTCCTATTGAACGCCCTGGAGGTACTATTGCTCAAGCGACATTTCCGTCCGATACGCATGAGTTTTACGAATGCCATATCCGCTGGCCAAACTCCCGCCGCTTGATCTGGTCCGAGGCTTCGTGGCCGTCGGCCGCCGCATGAGCATCACGCTGGCCGCGCAGGATCTGCATGTGACCCAGTCGGCCGTGAGCCGCCAGATCCGGGCGCTGGAGGCCCACCTGGGCGTAGCCCTGCTGGTGCGCGGATTCCGCAGCGTGTCGTTCACCTCCGAGGGCGCGCAGCTGTTCCGAATGGCCGACGTGTGGCTGAGCCAGCTGGGCGACCTGACCGAGCAGCTGCGCGCACCCGAGCGCCGCACGCCCGTTACCGTCACCACGACCATCGGGGTGGCCTCGCTGTGGCTGTTGCCTCGTCTGGGGGACTTCCAGGCGGCGCATCCGCACATCGACGTGCGCGTGGCGGCCGACAACCGGCTGATCGACATCGACCGCGAAAGCGTGGACATCGCCATTCGCTACAGCCTGCGCGATGGCGTGCCAGACAGCGCGGCCTGGCTGTTCGGCGAGGCGGTGGTGCCGGTGGCCCACCCCTCGCTCAAGGCCCGCCTGCTGGATGCCGAGGAACTGCAACGCCATGTGCTGCTGGAATTCGACGACCCGACGCGCCCCTGGCTGCAATGGTCGGAATGGCTGAATGCGCGCGGCCTTGCCCGGGTGCCCGCCCGGGGCATGCTGCGCTTCAACCAGTATGACCAGATCGTGCACGCGGCGCTGGCGGGCCACGGCATCGCGCTGGGCCGGCTGGCGCTGATCGCGCCGATGCTGGCCGACAAACGGCTGGAGGCCGTCGGCGGCCAGGCCGCCAGCGCCACCGAGCACGCCTATTGGCTGGTGCGCAATACACGCCGCGCCACGCCGGACGCCGAGGTCGTCACGCGCTGGCTGATCGAACAGGCCGAAGCCACCGCGCGCGACCTGACCGTGTAGACGCCGCGCCGCGCTACAAAATCCATACAGATCTTCATAACTTGGGATGGCTACTCCGGTAGATTGCGGCGCTGGTCCGTAACCCTGCTCCCAAGATGTTGATTAGGCTTTTCCGTCCGGCGTTCGGGTGGCAAGACTGGTTCGTCAATTTTCAACGATCCTTTCTGGTCCTGCTGGCCCCCTGGCTGATCAGCGTCCTGGCGCAAAGCGCCGGGCGCGGCTACCTGCTGCTGCGCTATGCCGCGCCGGGGACCTATGACGCGTTGCCGCAGGACGTGCGGCGCACCCTGGCGACAGGGCTGCTGTTCGACATCAAGGTCGCCAGCATCGCCTGTTCGGCGCTGCTGCTGCTGTCCATGGCAGCGGCGGCCAGACCCGGCCTGCAACGGCGCTGGCAGCGCCATCTGCCGGGGCTGGGCGCAGCCATGGCGACGCTGTTCGCGGCCATCACGATCATCAGCGTCTTCTACTTCGCCACATTTTCCCGTTCGATCGACATCTTCGTGTTCGGGCTGGTGGACGACGACACCCAGGCCATCCTGATGACCCTGTGGCATGGCTACCCGCTGGCGCAGGCTGGCCTGCTGCTGGCGGCGGTGCTGGCGGGAACCTGGTGGCTCGGCCGCCGTTGGCGTGGCTGGGTGCAAGGCATGCTGTTCAAGCGCCGCGCGTTCATCCCCAGCCTGTTGCGGTTTGCGCTGATCATAGGCGTCACCGTGCTGGCCTGCAGAGGATCGCTGGGCAAGTTTCCGCTCAACAAGGACGACACCAGCATCTCGTCGCTGCGCCTGCTCAACGACATCGCGCCCAATGGCGTCTCTGCCTTTTCCTGGGCCCTGTCCGACCGCGGCAACGACAAGCGCTTCGAACCCGTCACCTTGCGAGAGGGGCGCCAGCTCTATGAGCGCTTCCTGGGCTGGCCGGATGTTGGCCTGCGGCCCTTCATGGCCGCAACCGGGCCCCATCCGGCGGCTGCGGCGCGGCCTCCGCACGTGGTGCTGCAAGTCATGGAGAGCATGGGGGCACACCTGAACTCGTATGACCGTCCGGGGCGCGACGTGCTCGGCGCGCTGCGTCCGCACTGGAGCGAGGACTGGGTGTTCGAGCGCTTCGTGGCCGAAGGCAACGGCACCATCGAATCATTGAGCCTCCTGCTGGTGCGTAGCCCCATTGCGGCCGTCGGCCAATCGTCGGCGGTGGACGCGCCATTCGCCAGCAATGCCTTCACGCCCTTTTTGCAGCGCGGCTACCGGGTCGTCTTCGTTACGTCCGGCGCCGCCACATGGCGCAACCTCGGCGTCTTCGCCACCAAGCTGGGCGCACATGAATTCGTGGACCAGCAGACCCTCAAGGTGCGCTATCCCCAAGCACGGACCGGAACCTGGGGCGTACCGGACGAGTACATGTTCCGCTATATCGAAGAACGGCTGGCGCAAGGCAATCAGGACAGCCAGCCGCTCTTCATCATCGCCTTGTCCACCACTCACCATCCGCCGTTCATCGTGCCCGACGGCGGGCAGCGCGGCGGCCTGCCCCTGGACGATGTGGCCAGCCTGCCCTACTTCAAGACCTGGGATGCGCTGGCTGCCGCATTCGACACGCTGCGTTACGCCAACGATCAGCTGGGTCGCTTCCTGACGCGCCTGAAGGCATCGGACTATGCGTCCCGGACCATCGTCGCCGTGACCGGCGACCACAACATCCTGGGTATCGATTATCAGGACCCGAAGGACGCGGCGCTGGCGCGCGCGGTGCCGTTCTACCTGTACGTGCCGCCGGCCTACCGGGCGCAGGCGCGCTACGACCCGGCGCGCGTGGGCAGCCACAAGGACATTCTGCCCACGCTGTATCACCTGAGCCTGCCGCAAACAGCCTACTTCCGCAGTGGCTGCGACCTGCTGGCCGCCCAGCCCGACCCGGCCTGGTGCTTCGGCTTCAACAGCAAGCACGTGCTGCTGACCGATGAAGGCGTATTCCGGCCGGACAAGCCCGGCCGCATCCTGCCCTGGGCAGGTCCATCAGGGCTGGCGCTGGAGGAAGAGCAGGACGCGACGGCGGAACAATGGGCGGAGCAGGTTCGCCTGAACGCCTACACGGAGCTGCTGCACTGGCAGATCAACTACCAGGTGCAGGAATTGGGCCGCGCCGGCCAGGCGCGCTAGCGCCCAGGCCAGCCAGAGGCCTTCAGTCGACGCGCACTTCCGGCTCGCCCGCCCGCATGTCGCCGATGATGGCCGCCTGCTCGAAGCCGTGCTGGCGGAACAGGTCCAGCACGGCCTGCGCGGCGTCCGGCGAGCAGGCCACCAGCAGTCCGCCGGCGGTCTGCGGATCGGTCAACAAGGCCCGCTCCGTGTCGCTCACGCCCTCGCCCAGGCGCGCGGACGCGCCATAGGAAGCCCAATTGCGGCCGGACGCGCCGGTGATGACGCCGTCCGCGGCAAAGGCCTGCACGCCGGGCAGCCAGGGCAGCGCATCGCGCCGCACATGCGCCGTCAGCTGCGCGCCGCGCGCCATTTCCAGCGTATGTCCCAACAGGCCGAAGCCCGTCACGTCAGTGATGGCGTGCACGCCATCCATCGCGGCCAACGCCGGACCCGGCCGGTTCAGACGGGTGGTCTCGGTGATCATGGCGCGGTAGCCGGCGTCGTCCAGCCGGCTCTTCTTCAGCGCGGCCGACAGGATGCCCACGCCCAGCGCCTTGCCCAGGATCAGCACGTCGCCGGCGCGCGCATCAGCATTGCGCTTGATGCGGCCGGGATGCACCAGGCCCATCGCCGCCAGGCCGTAGATGGGTTCGACGGAGTCGATGCTATGGCCGCCCGCCACGGGAATGCCGGCGTCCTTGCAGACGGCTTCGCCGCCGCGCAGGATGTCGGCGATGACGCTGTGCGGCAGCACGTTGATCGGCATGCCCACGATGGCCAGCGCCATGATGGGCGTGCCGCCCATCGCGTACACGTCCGACAGCGCATTGGTCGCGGCGATGCGGCCGAAGTCGTAGGGGTCGTCGACGATGGGCATGAAGAAATCGGTGGTGGCGATGAGCGCCTGCTCGTCGTTCAGCCGGTAGACCGCCGCGTCGTCGGCCGTCTCGGTGCCCACCAGCAGATCAGGGTAGCTGACCGCCGGGCCGAAGCGCTTGAGCAACTCGGACAGCACGCCGGGTGCGATCTTGCAGCCGCAGCCGCCGCCGTGCGAAAGCGAAGTCAATCGCGGCACCGCCGCGCTGGCAACATCCTGGGTGGTCATCTGAATCTCCATAGGTCAGTGGAAAAGGATAGCACCGCCCCCGGGATTGGCCCTATGATGATCCGGCAGCACGCAGCAACGGACGGCCGCCCGGCCCCGGGCGCACCGACAGCCAATCTTCACCGTGAGTGAGGGCTATATGGATCGCCGACATTTCCTCCGTTTCTCGGGCGCCCTGTGCGCCGCCAGCGCGGCCCTGCCCAGGGCGGCGCACGCGGGACTCGCCCCTGTCAGCGCCGGATGGCGCGCCTTCGAACTGACCACCGACATCACCGTGCAGGATCCGGGCGCGCACGCGCGCATCTGGATCCCGGTACCCTACTCCACTGACACCACCTACCAGCGCGGCGCGCAGAGCGCCTGGCAGGTCAGCGGCGGCGGCGTGGCCCAACTGACCCAGGCGCCCGGCTACGGCGTGCAGATGCTTGCCGTGCAATGGCCGGACGCGCAGGCGCCGCGCCAGGTCACGGTCACCAGCCGCTTCCAGACCCGCAACCGGCGCGTGGACCTGAGCCAGCCGCCCGCGGCCGACGTCCCCCGTGAAAGCGCGGCCGCGCTACGCGAATTCCTCCAGCCTACCGCGCTGCTGCCCACCGACGGCATCGTCAAGAGCACCGCCGACCGCATCACCCGCGGCCACCGCGGCGATCTGGCGCAGGCCCGCGCCATCTACGAATGGGTGGTCGAGAACACCTGCAGAACCGCGTCCACCCGCGGCTGCGGCGTGGGCGACGTGCGCTACATGCTCACGGCCAATGATCTGAACGGCAAGTGCGCCGACATCAACTCCCTGTTTGTCGCACTGGCCCGCGCCGCCGGCATACCGGCCCGCGATGCCTATGGCCTGCGGGTGGCGGACTCCGAGTTCGGCTACAAAAGCCTGGGCAAGGCGGGCGACGTCACCAAGGCGCAGCATTGCCGCGCCGAGTTCTATGCCGCGGGCTACGGCTGGGTGCCGGTGGACCCTGCCGATGTGCGCAAGGTCATGCTGGAAGAGCCGCCCGGCGAACTGCCGCTGACCGATGCCAAGGTTCGCGCCGCGCGCGTCATGCTGTTCGGCGCCTGGGAGATGAACTGGGTGGCATACAACCACGGCCACGACGTGGTCCTGCCGGGCGCTGCCCACGGTCCCGTGCCTTTCCTGATGTATCCCAACGGCGAAACCTCGGACGGCCGACTGGACAGCCTGGATCCCGCCAGCTTCAGCTACAAGCTCAGCGCCAGGCCGCTTTCCCTCTGAGTCCGCCTGCTGCCCACCCACGGGGACCGCCATGATCAGCCGCCGTCTACTCCTGCAGTCCGGCCTGTCGCTGGCGGCCCTGCCCTGGTATGCCCGGGCCGCCAGCGACGATGCGCTCAAGAAGGCCACCGGCCCGGACTGGGCGCCCTGGACCGCATCCACGCCGCCGCTGGCCCTGCCCGATCTGGCCGGCCGCGAAAAGAAGCTCGCCGCCTGGCGCGGCAACCTGATCATCGTCAGCTTCTGGGCCACCTCGTGCGACCCTTGCCGCGATGAAATCCCCATCATGTCCGCCATGGCCAAACGTCACCGCGAAGAAGGCCTGCGCCTGGTGGCCGTGAACGTCGGCGATTCGGCGGCCAGGATCAACGCCTTTCTGGCGAAATGGCCGGTCGCGGGTACCGTGCTGCACGACAGGAACAGCACGGCGTCAAAGCAATGGGATGCAGTCGGCCTGCCCGCAAACTATCTGGTGGACCGCGGCGGATCCGTCCGATATTGGCATCTGGGACAACTGGACTGGAAATCGGACCGGGTAGGCGGCGTGGTGACAGGGATGCTGCGGGCTTAGCGCGCCGCGCAAGGGATGGCGGAAGGCAGCAGGAGTCGAACCTACCTGGGAACGTCTGACGCCCCCAACTGGGTTTGAAGCCCAGCCGTGCCACCGGGCACGAATGCCTTCCACGGTGGCCGCCCATGATACCGGGTTACTGCGCCTGCCGCGGGCTTCCGTAGGCGCTTTCCTGGCGCAACACGTGCGTGTCGCGCAAACGCCGCGTGTACCCCACGCGGTCGAAGAACTCCAGGATCTGGATCGCGCGCTTTCTGCCCAGGCCCGTAGCGTCGCGGAACGACGCGGCGTTCAAGCCCGCGGGCTGCGCCGCCAGGCCTTGCGCAAGCACTGCCAACGCCGCCACCTGGTCGCGGTGATAGAACAGGTCCTTCACCACCTGGGCCACTTCGCCGCGCCGCAGCAGCTTGCGCAGCAGCTGCCGCATGCGGTCCTCGGGCTCGCCCAGCGTGCGGGCGAGATCCCGCACCCAGGGCGGGTCGAAGGCGCCGGCCGCCAGCAGGGGCAGCACGCGCCCGGCCAGCGCCGACTCCTCGGGCGCCAAGGTTGCGCTATGACCCGGCAGGTGCAGCCAGGGACCATTGCGCACGATGCGGCCATCGCGCTGCAGATCGTCCAGCGCCGCCTGCCACAGCGCATCCGGGCCGATGGGCATGGCCATGCGGCGCAAGCGCGGGCCGTCAGGGCCTGGCTCGTCGGGCGCGCCTTGATGGAAGGCCGCCAGCGCCTGTTCCACGCGCGCGCGCAGCGCGTCCCAATGGGCAGTCAGGATCAGGGTGCGCGGCGCCTGCGGCGTGCGCGCCTCCAGCCATACCGCAGCGGGCGGCGCAGCGATCTCATTTACAGGCTTGCCCGTCAGGCGCTGCAAGGCGTCTTCGTCCAGCCCCAGCGCAGCGTGCTCCAGCACGGGATGCAGGCCGGCGCCGTCCAGCATGGCCGCCAGCGCCTGCAGCCACTGCATGCGCGCGGCGGACCGGCGCTTGCGGTCAGGAGCGTTCGGGTCCAGCACCCGGCCGCCGCCGACCGTGCGCGTGGCCTGCGCGTTGCGCACAATGTAGCGGTCGCCCGGCATGACGCAGACGGGTTCGTCGAACACCAGCTGCACCCAGCCGGACTGTCCCGGGGCAAGCGATTCCGCGCTCAGCGGCACCACGTGCGCCACGTGACGCGCGGCGCCGATGTGCACATGCAGCGGCGCCCATGCGCGCACCGGCGCGTCGGCGGTTGCCAGCAGCGTCAGCGCCACGTCGACATGGCGCGACGGCAAAAAGCAGCGCGCATCCGCGATCCAGTCGCCGCGCGCGATGGCGTTCTTGTCCATGCCGGCGAGATTCAAGGCGCAACGTTGGCCGGCCGCGCCGGTTTCGCTGCGCTGGTTCTGGGCATGGATGCTGCGCACGCGTACGCGTGTGCCGGCAGGCATCAGCCGCAGGTCGGCAGCGTCGTCGTCCGCCCGCGCCAGTCCGGCATGGGCCGTGCCTGTCACCACCGTGCCGTGGCCGGCCAGGGTGAACACGCGATCGACGGCCAGCCGGAACAGGCCCGCGCTGTCGCGCTGGCGCAGGGCTTGAGCCTCGCCGTGCAGATAGTCTTTCAGTTCCGCCACGCCCGGGTCGCCGGCCTGCGACGCGCATACGGCGTACAGCGGCGCGTCCTGCAGGAAGGTACCCGCGGACAGTTCGGCGATTTCCGCGCGCACTGCCTGCAGCCGCCCGGCATCGGCGCGGTCGGTCTTGGTCAGCGCCACCGCGCCGCGTTCCACGCCCAGCAGGATCAGGATCGCCAGGTGTTCGCGCGTCTGCGGCATGACGCCGTCGTCCGCCGCCACCACCAGCAGGCCGAAATCAATGCCGCTGGCGCCGGCCGCCATGGTGTGCACAAGCTTCTCGTGCCCGGGCACGTCGATGAAGCCCAGCACGTCGCCGTTGGGCAACGGGGTGTAGGCATAGCCCAGCTCGATGGAAATCCCGCGCGCCTTCTCTTCCTTGAGCCTGTCGGTATCGATGCCGGTCAGCGCCCGCACCAGCGTGGTCTTGCCGTGATCGATATGGCCTGCGGTGCCGATGATCACGCCAGGCGCTCCGCGAGTTGCGCGGCGAAGGCCGGTTCGTCGCGCGCTTCCAGGCAACGCAGATCCAGCCATAGGGCGTCGTCCGCAATGCGGCCGATCACGGGCACGGGCAGGCGGCGCAATTGCGTCTCCAGTTTGTCCAGGTGCCGGCCGGCGCGGCCGCTGCCGGTGTAGCGCGCGGCCAGGCCGTAGCTGGGCAGCTGGTCCACGGGCAAGGCGCCGCTGCCGATCTGGCTGAACATGGGCACGGCCTCTACCGCGTAGTGCTCGCCCGCCGCATGCGCCAGGACGCCGCGCAGGCGCTCGGCCTGCGGCTGGATGTCGCGTTGCGGGCGGGTCAACAAGCGCAGCGTGGTCAAGCGATCGGCCAGGAATTCGGGCGCGCGGTACAGGCCCAACACCGGCTCCAAGGCCGCCAGCGTCAGCTTGCTGACGCGCAGCGCGCGCTTGAGCGGATTCTTCTTGATCTTGCGGATCAGGTCCTTGCGGCCCACCAGCAGGCCGGCCTGCGGGCCGCCCAGCAGTTTGTCGCCGCTGAAGGTGACCAGGTCCGCGCCGGCCGCGATGGTTTCGCGCACGGTGTCTTCCTTGGGCAGGCCGAACTGGGTCAGGTCGACCAGCGTGCCGCTGCCCAGGTCCACGGTAGCGGGCAGGCCGCGCGCGTGCGCCAGCGCCGCCACCTCGGCCACGCTCACGCTCTTGGTGAAACCGGTGACCGCGTAGTTGCTGCAATGCACCTTCATCAGCATGGCGGTACGCGGGCCGATGGCGTTTTCGTAATCGGCGGCATGGGTGCGGTTGGTGGTGCCGACTTCGACCAGCTTGGCCCCGGCGCGCTTCATGATGTCCGGAATGCGGAACGCGCCGCCGATCTCGACCAGTTCGCCCCGGGACACCACGACTTCGCGCCGGTCTGCCAGGGCATTGAGCATCAGCAATACGGCGGCCGCATTGTTGTTGACGACGGTGGCGGCCTCGGCCCCCGTCAGGTCGCACAACAGTTCGTCGATCAGGTCGTCGCGGTCGCCGCGCCCGCCGGTGTCCAGGTCGAACTCCAGGTTGGCGGGGGTGGTGAGGGCGCGCAGCACCGACGCCACCGCCTCGTCGGGCAGCAGCGCCCGGCCCAGATTGGTGTGCAACACCGTACCGGTCAGGTTGTACACGGCCCGCAGCCTGGGCTCGGCGGCGCGGGCCAGGGCCGCGGCCACGCGCGCCGCCACGGCGTCGGCTTCCAATTCCTGGCGCGGCAACCCGCCGGCCAGCGCGCGTTCGCGCATCGCGTCCAGGTCGCGGCGCAGGGCCGCCACCACCTGCGTGCGGCCGTGCCCGTCCAGCGCGGCGCGCATGGCCGGCGCATTCAGCAACCGGTCCAGCGACGGGATCTCCGAGACCGCGGCCACGCCGCCTGCGGGCGCTGGCGCGGCCATTACTGCTCTGCTCCCGGCTCCGATCCGTGCCACAGCAACGGATTGCCGCTGGCCCGCGAATAGCCGGCCTCGCCGACCAGCACGTCCAGCATCAGGCTGGCCAGGTCGTCGGCCACGGGCTCCACCTGCAGGTCCTTGTCCTGGTAGAAGATCTTGCGATAGGTGTGGCAGTGGTCGCAGGTTTCGGCCTTGATGGCGGGCGTGCGGCCCTCGATGGCCTGGTAGGCCACCGATTCCACGTCTTCGCAATGCGAGCATTTCACCCGCACCATGTGCCACTGGGTCGCGCACAGGCTGCAGCACAGGTAGCGGTAGCCTTCGAACTGCCCGCCCACGCGGACCACGCTGGCCACCGGCAGGCTGGCGCAAACGGGACAGACGCCAAAGGGACTGGCCACTGGCAACTGCTTTTCGTCGAAACGGCTGGCCAGATCGGTCCAATAGACTTGCAGGGCCGCCATCACGAAGGGCGCCGCGGCGCCGTCCACGCCCTGGTCCTGCTCGGACAGCACGGCCTCGGCCAGATCCTCCAGCGACTCCGGGGACTCGGTCAGCGCGCGGCGCAGGCCGGCGCAGACTTCGATGGCCTCGGCCGGCACGTCCTTGGCGCTGGCGACGAGGTCCAGCAGCTGGCCCAGGATGTTGCGCCACAAGGGGTCGCGCGGCCAGCCCACGGCCTGCAGGGGCGGCATGCCATGCGCCTGCGCCAGCGAAATGCGCTCCTCGGAGGCCGCGGGCGCGGCGCAATCCTGCAGGGCGCGGTGCTGGGCGTCGACCAGATGCGCCATCAGCAGCAGGTAGTCGGCCACCGGGCTATCCGCCGCCAGCTGCCGCAAGCGGGCTGCACGCGTGGCAAAAACCGACGCGCGGTCCGGCAGGCTGACTTGGGGAATGCGGTTATGGTCTAGCGCTTCGATCTCGCCGCGCGGAAGAATTCGCTGCACTTGCGTCTCCAGATAAAAAAACACGGCTGCCAGCCTTCAAGGAGAAGGATAGCAGCCGTTGGGCGGGTGCGTGGGCGCCAGGAGAGGCCCATTTGCCGCAGAGCAAGCGGGACGCGCCTGCCAGCGCGCCCCGTCAGCTTTATTTTCTGATTTGTTCGCGGAACCAGGCGCGGTGATGCTTCCACGCCCAACCCGCCGTCACATACCCGCGCAGCATCGCGGTCAGCGAACCCTTGACCCAAATGGCAGCGTAGATGTGCACGATGATGGCGCAGATCAGCACCAGCGCGCTGACGGCATGCACCACCGAGGCGGCGCGGATGACCCAGATCGGGAAGTAGAACGCGAAGTACTCGCGCCAGATCACGATGCCGCTGACGAACAGGCCCAGCATGCAGAGGATCAACACGTAGAACAGCAGCTTCTGGCCGGCGTTGTACTTGCCGACTTCCGGGAGCTTTTCCTCGCGGTTCTCGACCACGTCGTTCAGTTGCCGCATCCACTGGCGATCGGCCTTCGTCATGAGGTTGTGCCGCCACATGTGGCCGGCGAACACGACGAAGCAGACGAACATCACGATCCCGATGAAGGGATGCAGGATGCGCGTCCAGGGACCGCCCCCGAACAGGTTGGTCAGCCAGTACATGGACGGGTGGAACAGCGCCAGTCCGGACAGCGCCAACAGGATGAACGTGAAGGCGATGATCCAGTGGTTGGTGCGCTCACCTGGCGTGTAGCGCTTGATCCGGCGGTGATGGCGGTCTTCACTCATGGCGCACCTCCTCTTCGGCACGGCGTTCGTCTTCCTCGGACACCTCGTTGCGGCCAACGCGGGCGTAGTGGAAGAAGCCCGCCAGCGCGGTCAGGGCCATGGCGGCCACGCCCAGCGGTTTGGCCAGGCCCTTCCACAGCGAAACCATGGGGCTGATCTGCGGGTCCTTGGGCAGCCCGTGGTACAGCCCGGGCTGGTCGGCGTGATGCAGCACGTACATGACGTGGGTGCCGCCCACGCCCTGCGGGTCATACAGGCCGGCCTTGTCGAAGCCGCGCGACTTGAGGTCGACGATCCGCTCCTCGGCGTGCTGCGTCATGTCTTCCTTGGTGCCGAAGACGATGGCGCCGGTAGGACAAGCCTTGACGCAGGCCGGCTCCTGGCCGACGGCCACGCGGTCGGAACACAGGGTGCACTTGTACGCCTTGTGGTCCTTCTTGGAGATGCGCGGCACGTTGAACGGACAGCCAGTGATGCAGTAGCCGCAACCGATGCAGTTCTCTTCGTGGAAATCCACGATGCCGTTGTTGTACTGGATGATGGCGCCCGGCGAGGGACAGGCCTTCAGGCAGCCCGGGTCCTCGCAGTGCATGCAGCCGTCCTTGCGGATCAGCCATTCCAGGTCGCCTTGCGGATTCTCGTATTCGGAGAAGCGCATGACGGTCCAGGAATGCTCGGTCAGGTCGGCAGGGTTGTCGTAGACGCCCACGTTGGTGCCGATCTCGTCGCGCAGATCGTTCCATTCCATACAGGCGCTTTGGCAAGCCTTGCAGCCGATGCACTTGGAGACGTCGATCAGCTTGGCCACCGAGCCCGTGACGGGCTCGCGGATGCCCGGCGGCGGCGTGGTGGTGGCGGAGCGCCGCTTGATGTCTAGGGATTGCATGGACATGTCGGTCTCCTTAGGCCTTCTCGACCTGCACCAGGAACGACTTGAATTCCGGCGTCTGGGAATTCCCGTCGCCCACGAACGGCGTCAGGGTGTTGGTGAGGAAGCCAGGCTTGGCCAGGCCCACGAAGCCCCAGTGGATGGGGATGCCCACGTGGTGCACGGTCTTGCCCTCGATGGTCAGCGCGCGCAAGCGCTTGGTGACCAGCGCCACCGCCTTGATGTAGCCGCGGTTGGACGACACCTTCACGCGCGACCCGTTGGCAATGCCCAATTCCTTGGCCAGCGCCTCGCCGATCTCCACGAACTGCTCCGGCTGGAGGATCGAGTTGATGCGGACGTGCTTGGTCCAGTAGTGGAAGTGCTCGGTCAGGCGGTAGGTCGTGGCCACGTAGGGGAACTTGTCCACGGTGCCCATCGCGGCCAGGTCGTCCTTGAAGACCCGCGCGGCCGGATTGCTGGTGACGCCCTTGGCCTTAGGATACAGCGGGTTGTAGCCCAGCGGCGTCTCGAAGGGTTCGTAGTGCTCGGGGAACGGCCCTTCGGCCATGCCCGCCCGCGCGAAGAAGCGCGCCACACCCTCGGGGTTCATGATGAACGGACCCATGCCGCCGTCGGGATTTTCATCGCCCTTGAAGTCGGGGATGTCCGCGCCGGTCCAGAACTTGCCGTTCCAGGAGATCAGGCTGCGGCGCGGATCGAAGGGCTTGCCCGCCACGTCACAGGAGGCGCGGTTGTACAGGATGCGGCGATTGGCCGGCCACGCCCAGGCCCAGTTCAGGGTCTGGCCGATGCCGGTCGGATCGCTGTTGTCGCGCCGCGCCATCAGGTTGCCGCCAGGCCCCCAGGCGCCCGCGAAGATCCAACAGCCGCTGATGGTGGAGCCATCGTCGCGCAGTTCCGCGAAGCCGGCCAGTTGCTCGCCGGCCTTGCGGGTGACCTTGGAAGGATCCTTGGGGTCGGTCAGTTCCACCAGTGCCTTGCCGGTGTATTCCTTGGCCAGCTCTTCGGCGGTGGGATTCTGCGGATTGGAGTACGGCCACGACAGGTTGACGATGGGATCGGGATACTTGCCGCCCTCGTCCTGGTACATCTTGCGCAGGCGCGTGAACAGCAGCGCCATGATCTCGATGTCGCTCTTGGCTTCGCCCGGAGGCTCCGCGCCCTTCCAGTGCCATTGCAGCCAGCGGCCGGAGTTCACCAGCGTGCCGTCTTCCTCGGCGAAACAGGTGGTCGGCAGACGGAAGACCTCGGTCTGGATCTTGGACGGATCCACATCGTTGGCCTCGCCCGCGTTGCGCCAGAACTCGGAGGTCTCGGTGACCAGCGGATCCATGATGACCAGGAACTTCAGCTTGGCGAAACCGGCGTTCAGCTTGGCCTTGTTGGGCGCGGCCGCCAGGGGGTTGAAGCCCTGGGCGATGTAGCCATTCATCTTGCCCTGGTTCATGAGCTCGTAGACCTGCAGCATGTCGTAGAGCTTGTCCAGCTTGGGCAGGTAGTCGAACGCCCAGTTGTTTTCGGCCGTGGCGGACTTGCCCCACCAGGCCTTCATCAGGCTCACGTGGAACTTGCTGTAGTTCTGCCAGTAGCTAAGCTGATTGGGCCGCAGGGGTTTCTGCGTGCGCGACTCGATGTACTTGCCGTAGTCCTGCTCGGGCTCGTTGGGCAGGGTCATGTAGCCGGGCAGCAGGTTCGACATCAGGCCCAGATCGGTCAGGCCCTGGATGTTCGAGTGCCCGCGCAGCGCGTTCATGCCGCCGCCGGCGATGCCGATGTTGCCCAGCAGCAGCTGCACCATCGCGCCCGTGCGGATGATCTGCGAACCGATGGAGTGCTGCGTCCACCCCAGCGCGTAGAGGATGGTCGCGGCGCGGTTGGTGGTGGCGGTGGAAGCCAGCATCTCGCACACCTTCAGGAACTTGTCCTTGGGCGTGCCGCAGACGCGCTCGACCATGTCTTCGGTGTAGCGCGAGTAGTGCTTCTTCAGCAGCTGGTAGACGGTGCGCGGATGCGCCAGCGTCGGGTCCGTCTTGACGTAGCCGTCGTCGCCGCGCTCGTAGTCCCAGCTGGCCTTGTTGTAGGTGCGCTTTTCGGCGTCGTAGCCGGAATACAGGCCTGCGTCGAACGCGAAGTCCTCGCGCACGATGAAGGAAAAGTCCGTGTAGTTGCGCACGTACTCGTGCTGGATCTTGTCGTTGTCCAGCAGATACTTGATGACGCCGCCCAAGAAGATGATGTCGGTGCCGGTGCGTATGGGCGCGTAGAAGTCCGCCACGGATGCCGAGCGCGTAAAGCGCGGATCCACGACGATCAGCTTTGCCTTGTTATGGGCCTTTGCTTCCGTGACCCATTTGAACCCGCAAGGGTGGGCCTCGGCGGCATTGCCGCCCATGATCAGTACTACGTCCGCGTTCTTGATGTCGACCCAATGGTTCGTCATCGCTCCACGGCCAAACGTCGGGGCAAGACCTGCCACCGTCGGGCCATGTCAGACACGGGCTTGGTTATCGAACGCCAGTATCCCCATGCTGCGCACAGTCTTGTGCGTGATGTAGCCGACCTCGTTGCTGCTTGCCGAGGCCGCCAGCATGCCGGTGGTCAGCCACCGGTTGACGGTCTTGCCGTCCGCGGTCTTCTCGACGAAGTTCGCGTCGCGGTCCGCCTTCATGAGCTTGGTGATGCGGGTCAGGGCGTCGTCCCACGACATCCGCACCCACTTGTCCGAACCTGGAGCCCGGTATTCCGGGTACTTCAGGCGGTTGGGGCTGTGGATGAAGTCGATCAGGGCAGCGCCCTTCGGACAGAGCGTGCCGCGGTTGACGGGGTGGTCGGGGTCGCCTTCGATGTGCATGATGCTGGCACGGGCGTTCTTGGAGCCGTCGCCCAAGCCGTACATCAGCAGTCCACAGGCGACCGAACAGTAGGGACAGGTGTTGCGCGTTTCAGTCATGCGCGCAAGCTTGTACTGGCGGACTTCGGCCATGGCCGTGCCGGGGGCTGCCCCCAGCAAAGCCAGGCTGGAGCCTGCCAGCGTCGCACCGGTCACCTTGAAGAACTGGCGGCGATTCATGTTGACCATGAAACACTCCTCTCCTGGTGAAATGGAGGAAGCCGTTGGCTGGCCGAAGCAAAAAGCCCTACGGTTTCCAAGGATATTTTTCCAAGTATAGGCTTTGCGGGACGGACGCGCCATGGCATCCGGCCCCAAAGAGACCTTCCTTATGTCTGAAATTTGGCGGCGAAATAGGGTTTTTTCGCAGATTTTGGATGATCCTGCGGCTGCTACCATTCCCGGCTGCCTGGACTGGCCCCCACGCTCCCCATTCGGGGACGCCGCGCCTCCAGCCTTCCCTCCTGTTTTCCGCATGACCGTAGGAGCGCCGATGCGCCGCCTTGTTGCCCTGGCCCTGTCCATCACCGCCGCGCTCGCGCCCGCCACGCTGACCCGCGCGGCCCCGGCCGCGCTGACTCCCGCGGCGGCGGCCACCGAGGCCGCCCACCAGGCGGGCATGGAAGGCTATCTGTACTTCTATCCGCTGGTCACGATGGACCTGACCCGCCGCCAGTTCACCCATCCGTCCCGCGGCAACGACGGCGCGCCGGCCAACACCTTTCTGCACGCGCGCGCGCTGCCGCAGCCGGGCGCCGCCACGCCCTGGGCCAACCCCGACATGCTGCGCAGCGTCGGCTGGCTGGACCTGACGTCCGGGCCGGTGGTGCTGTCGGTGCCGGATACCCAAGGCCGGCTCTATACGCTGACGCTGCTGGACATGTGGACCGACGTGTTCGCCACGCTGGGCAAGCGCAGCACCGGCACGGCCAAGGGCAATACCGTGATCGTTCCGCCGGGCTGGAACGGCGTGCTGCCCTCGGGCATGGCGCGCATCGATGCGCCCACCGCCTATGTTTGGGCCAAGAATCTGATCCAGGCCGATGGGCCTGCCGATTACCCCGCGGTCCACGCCTTGCAGGACGGCTTCCTGGTGACGCCGCTGGCGCAATGGAACCTGCCCGCGCAGGCGCAGCGGTTGAAGGCCGATCCTTCCCTGAATCTGCGCATCCCCGTGCGCGAGCAGGTCGAATCCATGCCGACCGACGCCTACTTCGAATATGCGGCGGAGCTGCTGCGCAAGAACCCGCCGCATGCCACCGACCAGCCGGTGCTGGCCAGGCTGCGCGGCGCCGGGCTGGTCGCCGGCCGGCCATTCGACTTCGCCCAGCTCGACCATCCCGCCAAACAGGGCTTGCGCCGCGGCCTGCGGGCGGCGCGCGAGCGCATGACGGCGGCAGCCGGCGCCACGGTGCGCAGCGTCAACGGCTGGCACCAGGAAACCGCCAGCATCGGCGTCTACGGCAATTCCTATCTGCGGCGCGCCCTGGCGGCGCAGGCGCAGCCGGGCGCGGGCCTGCCCGAAGACCTGAGCGTGCTGCTGCTGGCGGCCGACAGCCAGGGCGCACCGCTGGATGGCGCGCATGGCTACACGCTGCATTTCGAAGGCGGCCAATTGCCGCCCGCCGCGGCGCTGTGGTCGCTGGCGGCCTATGACGCGCAAGGCATGCCGTCGGCCAATCCGCTGAACCGCTACGCGCTGGGCGACCGCGACCCGCTGCGCTACAACGCCGACGGTTCGCTGGACCTGCGCATCAGCCATGCGCCGCCCGCGCCCGAGGAACAGTCCAACTGGCTGCCGCTGCCTGCCGCCGGCGCGGTCAGCGTGCTGCTGCGCGTGTATGCGCCGGAACCCGCCCTGCTGGACGGATTGTGGACGCCCCCCGCCCTGCTGCGCGACACCCCGCCCGAAGAAGCGGCGCAAGAAACCCCGCAAGCCGCTGAAAAGACGCAGCCATGACAGGCGCCTGCCGCTACCATAGGCGTTTTATCCAAGATTGAACGCCCGCCATGGACGAAGCCTTTAGCCACCAATTGTCGATGACCATCCTGATGACGCCGGACATGGCGAATTTCTCAGGGAATGTGCACGGCGGAACCATCCTCAAGTACCTGGACCAGGTGGCCTACGCCTGTGCCAGCCGGTACGCCGGCCAATATGTGGTGACCCTGTCCGTGGACCAGGTCGTGTTCCGCGAACCGATCCACGTGGGCGAACTGGTGACCTTTCTGGCGGCGGTGAACTACACCGGCCGCACGTCCATGGAAATCGGCATCAAGGTCGTCACCGAGGATATCCGCAAGAAGCTCGTGCGCCACACCAACAGCTGCTATTTCACGATGGTTGCGGTGGATGATCAGGGCGCGCCGACCGCGGTGCCGCCGCTGGAACCGCGCAACCTGGAAGAGAAGCAACGCATGGAAGCCGCCCGGCTGCGCCGCGAACTGCGCCAGGAAATGGAACGCCGGCACGGCGAGATCAAGCGCGAAACCACGCACGACGCGCAACCCTGAAACGGAATTCCCTGCCCGCCCAAAACAAAACGAGCCCAGCTGAACTGACCCCCGAAAGTTGGACGTAGATCCAACCTTTGGGGGTTTTTGCATGACGAAGTACGACGAGCAGTTCAAGCTCAAGGCGGTTAGGAAGTAT
>NZ_QWFB01000008.1:0-52596 GCF_003576205.1 Achromobacter sp. K91
AGATGTGTATAAGAGACAGGGCATACGCGGTGTCTTGCGTTGTGGCGGTGGGCGCTTGCGCGATCTGGCTGACGGGGGGCGCCCGGATGTCCGGGCGCCTTTTCTTACAGGGCCAGGAAGCCCACGACCACCAGGGCGATCAGGCCGTACTTGGTGGCCTTGTAGACATTGCGGTTCCAGGCCTTGAAGGCCTTGCGCTTCTGGTCGATGACCCAGTGGGCGTGGGTCAGCTTGTTGATGGCGCCGGTCTGGTCGCCGCCGTCGTTGGGCGAGCTGGCGGCGGACATGACGACGCGGCCGAACCAGCGGTTGAAGGCTTCGGCCCAGCGCCACTTCAGCGGGCGTTCGACGTCGCAGAACAGGATGATGCGGTTCTGGTCGGTGTGGTTGTAGGCTTCGTGCACGTAGGTTTCGTCAAAAACCACGCTTTCGCCGTCGCGCCAGCTGTAGTGTTCGCCGTCGACGATGATGTGGCAGCCGTCGTCGTTCGGGGTGACCAGGCCCAGGTGGTAGCGCAGGGACCCGGCGAACGGGTCGCGGTGCGGGTTCAACTGGCCGCCCGGCGGCAGTTCGGCGAACATCGCGGCCTTGACCTTGGGCAGGGTCTTCAGGATGGCGACGGTCTTGGGGCAGAGTTCTTCGGCGGACGGGTGGCGCGCGTCGTACCACTTCAGGTAGAAACGCTTCCAGCCGTACTTGAAGAAAGAATTGAAGCCGATGTCGTTATGAGTGTCGGCGGCCTTGATGCGGCGCAGCTCGGCCATCTGTTGGGCTTCTTCGCGGATCGTTTCCCAGTTGTCGTCCAGCACCTTGAGTTCGGCGATTTCGCTGGTCGTCAGGTAGGGCGTGGTGGGAACCCGCGAGGTCAGCACCATGAAGGCGTTGACGGGGGCTAGCAGTACGGAATGGTCCAGCAATTGGCGGCCCAGCGGCAGCTTGACGCGGCCGCGGAAGTGCGCAAACAGGATGGCGCTCAGCCAGATCCCGGGAATTAGCCATTTCATAGGTGAATCTCGTGCGTAAATCTCATGTCAACAATGGAAGATGACGTGCAACGTGTATTGTTACACAGGCGCTTGCGTAGTCCTTTGCGCGAGCGCACAGGCCTCGGCTTGGACCGCATTGACTAGGTACAATTCCCTTTATGTCCGAAGAAGCCGTAACGACCCCGTCCCCATTTGTTCACCTGCGCGTACACTCCGAATTTTCGGTCGTGGACGGCATCGTGCGCATCCCCGACCTCATCAAGCGCGTGGCCAAGCTGGGCCAGCCCGCCGTCGCCTTGACGGATCTGTCGAACCTGTTCGGCCTGATCAAGTTCTACAAGGGCGCGCGCGGCGCCGGCATCAAGCCGATTGCCGGCTGCGATGTCTGGCTGTCCAACGACGACGACCCCGCCAAGCCTTTCCGCTTGCTGCTGCTGGTGCGCAACCACCAGGGCTACCTCAATCTTTGCGAACTGCTGACCAAAGCCTTCCTGACGAACCAGGGCAAGGGCCGCGCCGAAATCCGCCGCGAATGGCTGCAGGGGCAGGAGGGCCTGATTGCCCTGTCGGGCGGGCGCGGCGGCGACGTGGGCCAGGCGCTGGACGCGGGCAATGCCGTGTCGGCGCTGGCGCTGGCGCGCCAGTGGGCGCACCTGTTCCCGGGCAGCTACTACATCGAGTTGCAGCGCGCCGGCATGGACGGCGACGAAGCCTACACCCAGGCCGCCATGCGCCTGGCGAGCGAGGCCGGCCTGCCGGTGGTGGCGACGCATCCGGTGCAATTCCTGGACGAATTCGAATTCCAGGCGCATGAGGCCCGCGTCTGCATCGCCGAAGGCGAAATCCTGGCCAACCCGCGCCGCGTGCGCCGGTTCAGCAAGGAGCAATACCTGCTCAGCTCCGAGGAAATGGCGCGGCGCTTCGCCGACGTGCCCTCGGCGCTGGCCAACACGGTGGAAATCGCCAAACGCTGCAACCTCAGCCTGGTGCTGGGCAAGCCGCGCCTGCCCAATTTCCCCACGCCGGACGGCGTGAGCCTGGACGACTACCTGGTCCAGCTGTCGGAAGAGGGCCTGGAAAAGCGCATGGCGTTCCTGTTCCCGGACGAGGCCGAACGCCAGTCCAAGCGCGAGCAGTACTACGAACGCCTGCGCTGGGAATGCAAGACCATCATCCAGATGGGCTTCCCCGGCTACTTCCTGATCGTGCAAGACTTCATCAACTGGGGTAAGAACAACGGCGTGCCGGTGGGTCCGGGCCGGGGTTCAGGCGCGGGCTCGCTGGTGGCCTATGCCCTGGGCATTACCGACCTGGATCCGATCCGCTACGACTTGCTGTTCGAGCGCTTCCTGAATCCCGAGCGGGTCTCCATGCCCGACTTCGATATCGACTTCTGCCAGGACAACCGCGAACGGGTCATCGACTACGTCAAGGAAAAGTACGGCCGAGCCGCCGTGAGCCAGATCGCGACCTTCGGCACGCTGGGCGCCAAGGCCGTGGTGCGCGACGCCGGCCGGGTGCTGGACATGCCGTACATGTTCTGCGACGGCCTGTCCAAGCTGATCCCGTTCAATCCGATGGATCCCTGGTCGCTCGAACGCACCCTGAAGGACGAGCCCGCCTTCAAGGACCGCTACGAGCAGGAAGAGGAAGTGCGCGCGCTGGTGGACCTGGCGCAGCCGCTGGAAGGCCTGACCCGCAACATCGGCATGCACGCCGGCGGCGTGCTCATCGCGCCGGGCAAGCTCACTGACTTCTGCCCGCTGTATTGCCAGCCCGGCCAGGAAAACAGCGCGGTTTCGCAGTTCGACAAGGACGACGTCGAGGCCGCCGGCCTGGTGAAGTTCGACTTCCTGGGCCTGCGCAACCTGACCATCCTGGATTGGGCCGTGCGCTACGTGCGCCAGTTCAACGAGGACAAGCGCGACTTCGACGTCATGGCCCTGGCGCTGGACGATCCGGCCGCCTACAAGATCCTGTGCGACGCCAACACGACCGCCGTGTTCCAGCTGGAATCGCGCGGCATGAAGGAACTGCTGAAGAAGCTGCGGCCCAACACCTTCGAAGACATCATCGCCATGCTGGCCCTGTATCGACCGGGGCCGCTGGAATCGGGCATGGTGGACGACTTCGTCAACCGCAAGCACGGCCGCGCTGCAGTGGATTATTTCCACGACGACCTGGAGAACACCCTCAAGAGCACCTACGGGGTCATCGTCTACCAGGAACAGGTGATGCTGATCTCGCAGATCATCGGGGGCTACTCGCTGGGCGGCGCCGACCTGCTGCGGCGCGCCATGGGCAAGAAAAAGCCCGAGGAAATGGCCAAGCATCGCGAATTGTTCGAGCAGGGCGCCAAGGAAAAGGGCCACGATCCGGACCTGGCGGTCAAGCTGTTCGACCTGATGGAGAAGTTCGCGGGCTACGGCTTCAACAAGTCGCACTCGGCTGCGTACGCGCTGATCTCGTATCAGACGGCCTGGCTCAAGGCCTACCATCCGACCGAGTTCCTGGCCGCGACCATGTCCTCGGACATGGACGACACCGACAAGGTCCAGATCTTCTGCCGCGACGCCCAGGACAACGGCGTCGAAGTGCTGCCGCCTGACGTCAATTTCTCGGGCTACCGCTTCGAGCCGGTCGCCGACAAGCACACTGAAAAAGGCAGGCCGCCGCGCACCATGCGCTATGGCCTGGGCGCCGTCAAAGGCACGGGGCAGGGCGCGGTCGAGGAAATCCTGCGCGCGCGCAAGGAAGCCGGCCCGTTCCAGAACCTGTTCGACTTCTGCCGCCGCGTCAATAAGCACGCCGTCAACCGGCGCACCATCGAAGCCCTGATCAAGGCCGGCGCCTTCGACACCATCGAGCCCAACCGGGCCGCGATGCTGGCTTCGGTGCCCACAGCCATGGAAGCCGCCGAGCAGGCGGCCCGCAGCGCCAACCAGGCCTCGCTCTTCGGCGACGACAGCGGCGACGTAGTGGCGGGCGAACTGGCCAAGGTCGCACCTTGGGACCTGCACAAGAAGCTGACGGAAGAAAAGTCCGCGCTGGGCTATTACTACAGCGGCCACCTGTTCGACGCTTGGCGCGACGAAGTGCGCCGCATCGTGCCCATGCAGCTGGTGCGGGTCGAGCCGCAGCGCGACCTGCAATGGATGTGCGGCGTGCTGGCCAGCGTGCGCGTCATGATGACCCGCCGCGGCAAGATGGTTTTCGCGGTGCTGGACGACGGCACCGCGCAGGTGGAAATCTCGGTCTTCAACGAGCTCTACGAAAAGCACCGCAACCGCCTGCGCGAGGACCAGCTCGTCATCGTCCAGGGCAAGGTCAGCAATGACGACTACTCCGGCGGCATGCGCATCGTCGCGGAACAGCTCTACGACCTGCAGCTGGCGCGCGAAGCCCGGGCCAAGTCCCTGCGCGTCAAGCTCAATGGCAGCGCCGACGCGGCGCGCCTGAGGCAGATGCTGAATCCGTTCCGGGCCGAACCCGAAAACGGCATTCCCGGCGTGCCGGTCGATATCGTCTATACCAAGAATAATTTCCTGTGCACGGTCCGCCTGGGCGAGGAGTGGCGCGTCCGCATGGCCGACACGCTGCTCGCCAACCTGAATGAATGGACCAAGCCGGATGGCGTGGAGGTCACCTATTGATGCCGATGCGTATCGTTCACTCGGAAGCCGCAACCAGCTTTGGCGGCCAGGAAGGCCGGATTTTCAAGGAGATGACCGCCATGCGCGCGCGCGGCCATCACATGGAAGCCATCTGCCAACCCAAGGCGCTCTTGGCTGAACGCCTGTCGGATGCCGGTTTTCCCGTGCACACCCTGGAAATGGATGGCGCGGTGAATTACCTGAAGGGCATCGCCACCATCCGTGGCATCCTGCGCGAAGGGCGCTTCGACGTGCTCAATACCCACAGCCGGCGCGACACGGTCATCGCGGCCGCCGCCGGCCGTCTGGCGGGGACGCCGCTCATCGTGCGGACCCGGCACCTGTCCAACAAGGTAGGGTCGCTATGGTCCTACACCTGTCTGCCGCACAGGGTCACGACGGTCAGTGATCATGTGCGCCAACACCTCATCGACCGCGGCGTGCCTGCTGGCAAGGTAGCCACCGTCTATTCCCCCATCGTGCTGCCGCCGCCCGTGGAACGCTCCACGTTGCGCGAAGAACTCGGCCTGGCCGATGACGACATCGTGGTCGGCTGCGTGGCCGTCATGCGCGCCACCAAGGGCCACAAGGACCTGATCGACGCGATCGCGCCGCTGATGGCCAGCCGGCCCAAGCTGCACCTGGTGTTCGTCGGCGGCGGTTCGCCGGTGTTCGAGCAGACCCAGGCCTATGTGGCCGAACTGGGCCTGCAGGACCGCATCCATCTGATGGGCATGCGGCGCGACGTGCCCAACCTGCTGGCCGGCTTCGATCTCTTCGCGCTGGCCACGCAGCAGGAAGCGTCCGGCACCGTCTACGTCGAGGCGCAGGCCAGCGGCCTGCCCGTCATCGGCACGGACGTGGGCGGCGTGTCGGAAATGTTCCGCGACGGCGAAACCGGCATCCTGGTGCCGCCCAAGAACCCCGAGGCGCTCACCGCCGCCCTGGTGCGCCTGATTGACGACGCCGGTTTGCGGCGGAGCATGGGCGAGGCCGGCCGCAAGATGGTCTGGGACGAGGGCGTGTTCTCGCCCGCCCGCCTGGCGGAAACCACCGAAGCCGTCTATGCCAAATGGCTGGCGGAGCGCGCGGGATGAATGCACCCAACGTTCCGGTGCTGATGTATCACCACGTCACGCCGGCCGGCGGCATGATCGCCGCCACGCCCGATGTGTTCGAGGCGCAGATCTCGCGCCTGGCCCGCGCCGGCTACCAGTCCTTGTCGGCCGATCAGTTCGCGGCCTACCTCGCCGGCGGCGCCGCGCCCGAACGCTCGGTGCTGATCACCTTCGACGACGGCTACCTGAACAACTGGGTGCATGCGCACCCGGTGCTGGCGCGCCACGGCATGCGCGCGGTGCTGTTCACGATCACCGGCTGGATCGGCGACGGGCCGGTGCGCCCGCATGCGGGCCAGGGCGTCCCCTTGCCCGCCACGCCCGACCACGACGCTTGCAAGCAACTGGTGGCGGCAGGCCGGACCGACGAGGCCATGTTGCGCTGGAGCGAGATCGAGGCCATGCAGGCGGCAGGCACGTTCGAATTCCATTCCCACACGCATACCCATACCCGCTGGGACAAGGTCTGCGGCACGGACGTCGACGCCAAGCGCGCCCGCATCGCCCAGGAATTGCAGGATTCCCGCGAGACGCTGACAAGCCGCCTCGGCTCGGTCAGCGACCACCTCTGCTGGCCGCAAGGCTATTTCGACGCGGACTACGTGGCCGCGGCGCGGGCCGCCGGGTTCCGGCACTTGTACACTACCGACCCTTTCGGCCAGAACACCCCCGGCGCGGACCCCGAACACATCTATCGTTTCGCGGTGCGCAACCAGGGCGGCTCCTGGCTGAACCGGCGCATCTGGCTGTCGCGCGATCCCTTCTGGGGGCCGCGCTTTCATGCCTGGAAAGCCTGGAAAAAGCGTCTCAGGAATCGCGGATGAAGCTATCTGTCATCATCATCACCAAGAACGAGGCGGCCAACATCGCCGCCTGCCTCAAGTCCGTGGCGTTCGCCGATGAATTCATCGTGGTGGACTCGGGCAGCACCGACGGCACCGTCGAAGTCGCGCGCGCCCTGGGCGCGAGGGTGGAAGTCACCCCGGACTGGCCCGGCTTCGGGCCGCAGAAGAACCGCGCGCTGGATCTGGCCACGGGCGACTGGGTGCTGTCCATCGACGCCGACGAGCGCGTCACGCCGGAACTGGCCCAGGAAATCCAGGAAGCGCTGCGCGCGCCGCGCGCCGACGCCTACGAGATCGCGCGCCTGTCGAATTTCTGCGGCCGCGACATCCGTCACAGCGGCTGGTGGCCCGATTACGTGCTGCGCCTGTTCAAGCGCGGCACGGCGCGGTTCAACGACGTGGCCGTGCATGAACGGGTGGTGCCGGCCAACGGCAAGCCGCTGCAGATGCGCGGCTATTTCCACCACTATCCCTACGACAACCTGGATGCGCTGATCACCAAGGTCAACCGCTATTCGTCCGATGCCGCCGCCATGATGTACGCCAAGGGCCGGCGCACCTCGGTCTTCGGCGCGCTGGGCCATGGCTTCTGGACCTTTGTGCGGATCTACCTGATCCGGCGCGGCTTCCTGGACGGCAAGCACGGCCTGGTGCTGGCCGTCGTCGCCTCGGCCGGCAGCTTCTTCCGCTATTCGAAGCTGATGTTCCTGGCCGAGAAGAAGAAGTGAAGATCCTCTACACCAACTTCCACGGCGGCAACGGCGGCGGACACGTCACCTACATCATCAATCTGGCCAAGGCCCTGTCCAAGGACCACCAGATCACGATCGCGGCGCCGGCCACCAGCCGCCTGTACCGCTACGCCAAGGCGATTCCGGGCGTGATGGTGGAGGACATGCAATACACCACGCGGCCTTCGTCCTGGTTCAAGGACCGCGCGCAGTTGCGCCGGCTGATCAAGGCCGGCGGTTTCGACATCATCCACGCCAACGGTTCGGCCGACCACAAGCAGGTCATGCTGGCCACGCTGGGCATGCGCCGCCGCCCGCGCATCGTCTTCACCAAGCACAACGACCATCCGCTGGCGAGCCTCGGCCACAAGTTGCGGGTGGCGCTGGCCACCGACCATGCCATCGCGGTCAGCGACTACGTCCATGGCCTGATGCAGCAATCGCCGTATGGCAAGCGTCCCATCACCACCATCCGCCACGGCATCGACACCAATTTTTTCGCGCCGCCGCCGCCGGAAAGCCTGGACAAGCTGCGCGCCATCTTCTTCGGGCCCGACTGGCAGGGCAAGCTGCTGCTGGGCAGCGCGGGAGGCACCGACTACGACAAGGGCTGGCTGGACCTGGTGGCAGCGGTCGCCGCCTTGCCGCCGGAGGACCGCAAGCGCGTGCTGCTGATGGTGGCGGGCGATCCGCCCAACGAGGCCAAGCTTGCCCGGGTGCGCGAGTTGGGCATGATCGACCAGGTCCGTTTCCCCGGTCTGCTCGATGACGTACGGGCGGCGCTGGCGTCCTGCCATGCGGGTTTCGTGCTGTCCTACCGCGAAGCCCTGTCGTTCGCCTGCCGCGAGATCATGGGTTTGGGATTGCCCGCCCTGGTCAGCGACGCGGGCGGACTGCCCGAGAACGTCACCGATGGCGTCGACGGCTGGATCGTGCCCGCGCGCGACGTGCCCGCCATCACGGCCAAACTGCGTTTCATGCTGGACCATCCCGATGCCGTGCGCGCCATGGGCGCCCAGGCACGGGAAACCAGCCTGCGGGACTTCAATCTGGAACGTTTCGCCGCCGCCACACTGGACGTATATCGACGCGCGCTGGGATAAGACCGGGCTTTATAATCTGTCCCTATGTCTATCCCCATACTCATGTACCACCAGATCGGCGAGCCCAATCCCAAGGGCACGCCGTTTCGCGGGCTGACGGTGCACCCCGACAGCTTTGCCCGGCAGATGCGCTGGATGCGCAGGCTGGGCTATCGCGGCCTGTCCATGCGCGACGTCATGCCCTATGTCCGTGGCGAACGCCAGGGCAAGGTATTCGGCATTACGTTCGACGACGGCTATCGCAACGTGCACCACAACGCCATGCCGGTGCTGAACGAACTGGGTTTTACCGCCACCAACTATTTCGTGGCGCACCAGTTCGACGGCGGCAATGTGTGGGATCTGGAAAAGGGTATTCCGTTTTCGGCGTTGATGACCGTGAACGAAATGCGGGAATGGGCGCAGGCCGGCCACGAAGTCGGCTCGCACACGCTGGACCATGTGCACCTGCCCCAGATGTCGCCCGACGAGGCCCGCCGCCAGATCGTCCAGTCCAAGGACGAGCTGGAACAGGCGCTGGGGGCGCCGGTCACCGCCTTCTGCTATCCCTATGGCGACCACGGTCCCGAACACCGCGCCATGGCGCGCGAAGCCGGCTACGACAACGCCACGCTGACCCAGCGCGGCCTGGCCGCGGCCTCGGATGATCCCTACGGGCTGCCGCGGGTCACTGTGTCGCGCTCCACCAACATCATCCGCTTCCTGCAGAAGTGCCTGACCCGGTATGAAGACTCCCGCCGGCGCGGTTGAACGGCGGCTGCGCATCGCGCTGCTGGTCGACCGCTTCGGCAATCGCTTTGGCGGCGCCGAAGCCTATGGCGTGGAACTGATGCGGGTGCTCGGACAGCGCCATGACGTATCCATCGTGGCGCGCGACTTCGACAGCGACCTGCCGTTTCCCTTCCTGCCCGTGCGTTTTCCTGGCTGGCTGCCCAGCTGGATGCGCGTGCTGTACTTCGCCTGGCGCGCCGACCGGCTGACCCGCGGCCGCTATGACATCGTGCATTCCCACATGAATGGCTGGGCCGGCGAAATCCAGGTCATGCACGTGACGCCGGTGCGCTATAACCGGCTGACCCGCGTCAAGCCGTTGCAGCGCCTGACCGCTTGGCTCTCCCCACGGCTGGCCACCTATCTGCTGCTGGAAAAGCTGCGCGTGCGCCAGGCGCCCGCAAGGCGCGTGGTGGCGGTGTCAGGACTGATCATGGACCAGCTGCACCGCAGCTACGGTCCGCAGCTGCCGGTGGACATCATCGCGCCCGGGGTCAAGCTGCCGACCGCGGCGCAAATGGAAGGCCGCGAGGCCACCCGAGCCAGCCTGGGCTGGGGCGCGGATACCATCGGCTGTCTGCTGGTCGCCCGCAATCCCTTGCGCAAGGGATTGCCGGCGCTATTGGACGCGCTGGCGCAACTGCCGCCGCAGTACCGGCTGCTGGTCGTGGGCGCGGACGAACCTACCCGCGAACGCGTGCGCGCGGCAGGCGCCATCGCCAGCCGCGTCACCCTGATCGATCCCACGCCCGACGTCGCCCGCTACTTCAGCGCCGCCGACATCTACGCGCATCCGACGCTGAACGACAGCTACGGCATGGCGCCGCTGGAAGCCATGTCGCACGGACTGCCGGTCGTGGTGAGTTCGCCCGCTTACTGCGGCTTCGCGCAGTACCTGTCGGCGGGCAAGGACGCGCTCATCCTGCAGGATCCGCGCGACGGCGCCCAACTGGCGCAGGCGCTGGAACGGCTGGGCTCCGAACCCGTGTTGCGGGCGGCACTGGCCGAACGCGGCCTTGAGATCGCGCGCGAGCAAAGCTGGGAAACGGTGGCGGCGCGCTACGAGGCGCTGTACCGCCAGGTGCTGCAAGAACGCAGCTGAGAGCTGGGTCGAGCTGGCGCGTGGCCCGGCTCAATGGCCGGGCGCCGTCGCCTGTTCGAGTTCACCCAGCCAGTGGATCGCGTGGTCGCGGTCGGCGCCGCACATCTCGGCCTGAGGCTGCAGCCCGCCGCAGAAATCCGGGCGCGACGGCTGGCCGAAAATCGCGCAGCGCATGTCAGGCAGCAGCTGGATACAGGGTACGCCAGCGGGTTTGCCCTGCGGCATGCCGGGTATAGGCCGGGTGATTGACGGCGCGATGCAACAGGCGCCGCAGCCGGGCCGGCACTCCAGCGCGGCGGGCGCCTGCGGATTCAGACCCATCCGCGCAGCCAATAGATGAACAGGCCGGCGTATTCCTTGAGGATGGAACGGCTGGCGTCATAGGCCCGCTGATTCGGGATCCACAGGGGCACGGAGCCGTCGGCGGGCTCCACGATCTGCGGTGGCGCGGGGGCGGCTATCGCCTCCACGCCCTGCTTGGAAAAGGCCGCCATCGCGCGCGGCATATGCAACGCGGAAGTCACCAGCAGCACCTTGCCGATGCCGCGCGCCTTGAGTTGATCCTCGGTCAAGGCCGCGTTCTCATACGTGGTGCGGCTGGAGTTTTCCAGGATGAGCGCCGTGTCCGGCACGCCCTGCTGCCGGATGGCGTGCGCCATGCCGCGGGCTTCGCTGACGTCGCCTTCCAGCGCGCCGCCCGACAGCAGCACCTTGGGAGCGCGTCCGGCCAGATAAAGCTGCGCCGCCGTGTCGATCCGGACCACGGCGGTTTCCTTGTCATACGGCAGGAACCAGTTGGCGCGCCCGTTGGCGGTGTTGCCGCCCAGCACCACGATGGCGTCGGCGGTCGGGGATTCGGCTGGCGGCAGATGCGGATAACGGTGTTCCAACGCGCCGCCGGCCCAGATCGACGTCGCGGGTAGAGACCAGGCCAGCGACCACAAAAGACCGGCGACGATGAGCGAACCGCCGGTCTTGCGGAACCGGAACAGACCCAACACCAGTCCGATGGCTACCAGGGTCAGGCTCAAGTTGTAAGGAATGATCAGATTTGTGAGATAGCTGGACAAGGGCATCTTGAAAAAAATCCTGATTACTACGTCTCGTCCAGCAGGAGGCGGGCTTGCTGTTCCACCTCCTCGCCGGACGGCCATGCATGCTCCGTGCCTACGCAGACGGCGCGTGGCGACCACGGGCCGGTGCGTCCCGGACGCGTGACGCCGAACAGCGTCAGTTCGCTGGCGTTGGCGGCTGCGGCGACGTGCGAGACACCAGAATCGTTACAAATCACCAGCGCCGCCCGCGCCGTCAACGCTGCGAATGCGCCCAGGGACAGGGGAGGCAGCAGCAGCGCCGTAGGGGCATTGCGCCGCGCCTCCTCGGTTTCGGCCGGAGGAGGGCACATTACCACGGTATGACCGCGGGCCTGCAAGGCCCGGGTTAGTGTATCGAATCCCGGCCACACCTTGATCTTGCCCTTGTGCAGGCCCGTGGCCGTCGGCGCGATCAGCACGAAACGTTGGCCTGCCAGCCCGGCGGCTTCCAGCGCCAGAGCGGCGGCGCTCTGGTGGGCGGACGTCAGTGGCAGGTCCAGGGTCGGACCGGGTTCGGCCGGGCCGCTGGGCAGGCCCCAGCGGGTCAGGGCTTCGCGGGTCAGGTGATGCCAGGACTGGACCGCATGCAGCGTGTCGCTGGGTTTGGCGAAGGGCCAGCGCAACAGGAAGCTGCGCCCGTCGTCGCGATAGCCGGCCGACGGCAGTCCGGCCAGCCGGAATACCAGCGCGCTGGACAGCGAGTCCGGTAGCAGCAATCCGCGGGCGCGGCGCCCCTGGGCGCCCAGGCTGCGCCGGTGGGCGCTGACCGCGGCCCGGTCCGGGCCGACCTTGCCGCGCATGGGGATGAAATCCTGCTTGGCCACGCCGTCCAGCAGGTCGCGGGCCCAGGGGCGGGCGCAGATCACCAGGGGCAGGCCGCTGGCGTGCAAGGCGCGCAGGCTGGGCAGGCTCATGCAAACATCGCCCACCCAATTGGGTAACCGGACGTACAAGCAGCTGATATCGGACATGGAAGGGCGCTGGGCGCGTTAAGGCTGAAGGGGACATGGCCCGGGCGGCGACTTGTCGCGCAGCCGGTACAATTCTGGCCACAATTGTATAAAAGCGAGTGATTCCTTTGAATTCTGCCGCACGCAACGCGCCCGCGAGTTCCCAACCTGTCAAAGCCGAACTCTGGAGTCGGATCTACAGCCGCGTGGGCTCCTACTGGAAGGGATTGTTGCTTGCCGTCCTGCTGATGGCCGGCGCGGCCGCCACGCAGCCCGTCCTGGCAGTCATCATGAAGCCCTTGCTGGACGGCGGCTTTTCGGGCGCCAAGCCATACTACGTCTGGGCGTTGCCGCTGGCGGTGGTCGGCCTGATCCTGCTGCGCGGCATCTGCAACTTCTTCAGCGATTACCTGCTGGCCTGGGTCGCCAACAACGTCCTGCTGGGCATGCGCAAGGATATGTTCGAGCGCCTTCTGGGCCTGCCCGACGCCGACTTCAAGCAGGGCGACACCGGCCGCCTGCTCAATCGCTTCACCATCGATGCCGGCAACGTCACCGGCTACGCCACCGACGTCATCACCGTGCTGGTGCGCGAAACCCTGGTCGTCGTCGCGCTGATCTGCGTGCTGCTGTACATGTCCTGGGTGCTGACGCTGATCATCCTGATCATGCTGCCGGTGTCGGTGCTGATCTCGCGCTTCTTCATCAAGCGCCTGCGCCGCATCAATCGCGAAACCGTCAACATGAACGCCGAACTGACCCGCGTGGTCGGCGAAGGCATCGACGGCCAGCGCGTCATCAAGCTGTTCGACGGCTATGAAGTCGAACGCGGCCGTTTCGATTTCGTCAGCCGCCGCCTGCGCCGCTTCGCCATGCGCACGGCCACGGCGGACGCCGCCCTGACGCCGCTGACCCAGGTCTGCATTTCCATCTCGGTGGGCGCGGTCATCGCCGTGGCGCTCAGCCAGGCCAACCACGGCGCCTTGACCGTGGGCAGCTTCGCGTCCTTCATGGCGGCGCTTGCCCAGATTTTCGACCCCATCAAGCGCCTGACCAACGTCGCCGCCCGCATGCAGAAGATGCTGGTGTCGGCCGAAAGCGTGTTCACGCTGATCGACCAGGTACCCGAAAACGATACCGGCACCAAGGAACTGGCCGAGCCCGTGCGCGGCAAGGTGGAATTCCGCAGCGTCTCGCACCGGTTCCCCGATGCCGACCGCGATACCGTCAATGGCATTTCCTTCACAGTGGAACCCGGCCAGACCGTGGCCCTGGTAGGACGCTCGGGCAGCGGCAAGACCACTCTGGTCAACATGCTGCCGCGATTCGTGCTGGCCGATAGCGGCTCCATCCTGGTGGACGACACGCCGATCGACGAGCTGACGCTGCGCAGCCTGCGCTCGCACCTGTCGCTGGTGAGTCAGGACGTGGTGCTGTTCGACGACACCATCGCAGCCAACGTCGGCTACGGCGCGCTGGGCAAGTCGAGCGAACAGAAGGTGCGCGATGCGCTGGCGGCCGCCAATCTGCTGGAGTTCGTCGAAGGCTTGCCGCAAGGGCTCAATACGCCGGTGGGCGAAAACGCCGCCCGCCTGTCCGGCGGCCAGCGCCAGCGCCTGGCGATCGCCCGCGCGCTGATCAAGAACGCGCCCATCCTGATCCTGGACGAAGCCACTTCCGCACTCGACAACGAATCCGAGCGTCAGGTCCAGGCCTCGCTGGAGCGCCTGATGAAGGGCCGGACCACGCTGGTCATCGCCCACCGCCTGTCCACCGTGCAGAACGCCGACCGCATCATCGTGCTGGATGCCGGCAAGATCGTCGAGCAAGGCCCGCACGCCGAGCTGCTGGCCGCCAACGGCCTGTACGCCTCGCTCTACAAGATGCAATTCCGCGACGATTGATCCGGTCAACCGCCTGTCCCGGGCGGTTGTTCGTTCCTGTCGCATTTCCGGATTGCCAAGCGCCCGGATTGCCGGAAAATGGAGCCGGGCCTGCCGGCAGGCCCGGCTCCCGCCCGCTGCGGGCGGAGCGGCGCCCCGAGGCGCTTTGGTCCGCCGTGCATCTGGAGCGTCCCATGTCCCTGCCTGCCGAAGGCAATCAGCTAGTCAATGTCGTCGTCCTGCTGGGGGCTGCGGTCGTCGCGGTTCCGCTGTTCAAGCGCCTGGGGTTGGGGTCCGTCCTGGGATACCTGGCCGCCGGCCTGGTGATCGGGCCCTTCGGCCTCGGCTTGTTCTCCGATCCCAAATCCATCCTGCACGTAGCCGAATTGGGCGTGGTGATGTTCCTGTTCATCATCGGCCTGGAAATGCAGCCCTCCCGGTTGTGGAAGCTGCGCGGCGAGATCTTCGGCCTGGGCGTCGCGCAGGTGCTGGCCTGCGGCGGGCTGCTGACGGCGGTGGGCCTGCTGGCGGGGCTGTCGGGCCCGGCGGCTTTCATGGCCGCGATGGGCTTCGTGCTGTCGTCCACGGCCATCGTCATGCAGATACTGGGCGAGCGCGGCGACACCGCCAGTGCGCAGGGCCAGCGCATCGTCTCGATCCTGCTGCTGGAAGACCTGGCCATCGTGCCGCTGCTGGCCCTGGCCACCCTGCTGGCGCCGGCCGACACTTCCAGCCGTGGCGATCCGTGGATTCAGTCGGCCATCGCGGTGGCCTGCATCCTCGCATTGCTGGCCGCCGGCCGCTGGCTGCTCAATCCGCTGTTCCGGTTATTGGCCGCCGCACATGCGCGCGAGGTCATGACGGCCGCCGCATTGCTGGTGGTGCTGGGCGCGGCGCTGCTGATGGAACTGGGCGGCCTGTCCATGGCGATGGGCGCTTTCCTCGCGGGCGTGCTGCTGTCCGAGTCCACCTTCCGCCATCAGTTGGAAGCCGAAGTCGAGCCGTTCCGCGGCATATTGCTGGGCCTGTTCTTCCTGGGCGTGGGCATGTCGCTGGACCTGTCGGCGGTGGCGCGCGAATGGCCGCTGATCCTGGCCGCGGTGGTGGTGTTCATGCTGGTGAAATCGGTGGGCGTGTACGTGGTGGCGCGAGTGCTGCGCGCGACCCACGCCGAGGCCATGACGCGCGCGGCCCTGTTGGCGCAGGGCGGTGAATTCGCCTTCGTGCTGTACGGGGCGGCCGCCGCCGCCGGCATCTTCGATGCCCACACCGGCGCCGTGCTGGCTGCGGTCGTCATCATTTCCATGGCGCTCACGCCCTTGTGCGTGCTGGCGTTGCGCTGGCTCCTGCCCAAGCCGCAGCCCTCAATGGAAGACGTGGATGTGGCCAAGGATCTGGAGGGCTGTGCGCTCATCGTGGGCTTTGGCCGTTTCGGCCAGATCGTGACCCAGGCGATGCTGGCCCGCGACCTGACGGTCTCCATCCTGGATACCGACACCGACGCGATCCGGGCAGCGGCCAAATGGGGCGTCAAGGTCTATTACGGCGACGGCACGCGCATCGACATGCTGCGCACCGCTGGCGCGGAAAATGCCTGCGCCATCCTGATCTGCATCGACGATCCGAAGGCGGTCAACCACATGGTCAAGCTGATCAAGGCCGAATTCCCGCTGGTGCGGGTGGTGGTGCGCGCCTATGACCGCATCCATTCGTTGGCGCTGGCCAAGGAAGGGGTCGACTATCAGGTGCGCGAAACCCTGGAGTCGGCGCTGGCCTTCGGCGAGGCCGCGCTGCGCGTGATCGGAGTGCCTCCTGATGAAGCCGCCGAGGTGGTGCAGGATGTGCGCCGGCGCGACACCGAGCGTTTTGACCTGGAGGTGGCGGGCGGCCTGTTCGCCGGCCGCTCGTTGCTTTACGGCAATATGACCAGCGCCCCGGACGGCCGCAACGACCAGCCCGACCGGGAAACCGAGAGGGCGGCCAGCCCGATCGCGTAACCGACTATTTCCACATCGTTGCATTACTTTTCGCATCATGTCATGCGCAGGCGCTGGCGGCTGAGGTAGATTTATCCGCACTGACTCTTCATCCACGACGAGCATTTGCCAGGGGGCTGCCATGCTGCAATCGGATCGGATTTCCACGACGCCGCACGCTGTTGGAGTAGAACTGGCCCGGCGGCAGGCCCGGACCCTGCGCTGCGGATTTTCGGCGGGCTCGATGCGCCAGTTGGTGTCGCATACGGGCGAAGCGGGCCCGGCATGGTCCATCGGCGCGCACCGCGAAGCCGGCAGGGCCAGAGGCGCCAAGGCCTTTCCCTTCCGCATTGCGGCGGTCGCGGCGACTTGAGGAAGCCGTCGCGCAGAAGGCGCCATGCGGGCGTTGCTCGGGTTTTTTTAGGGGCGGATCTTGCGCGGCATGTCCGGCGGCGGCATCATCTGCGGCGTAAATCTCTGCCGGAGTGATCCGCGTCCCCCGGACGTCCCCGGCGTAGGAGCGCCGTATTGAAGTCTCGCGGGTTTGTGCAACGCGCCCTGTATGCGTTGGGGGTGCTCGTCGCAATCGGCATCTGCGCGGCCGCGGTCGCGCTGCTCTGGATCGACCGCCGCGCCACCTGGGAGGCCGCCCACGCTTCGGCGCGCAACATTACCGGCGTGCTTTCCGCGGACATCAGCCGCACCCTGCATGTCTACGACCTGTCGCTACAGGGCATGGCCGAACGCCTGCGCGAACCGGGCCTGGCTCAGCTGGCTCCTGAAACCCAGCGCCGTTTCCTGTTCGACCGGCCATCCACCGCCGAATACCTGGGCGCCGTCGTGGTGCTGGATAAGAACGGCGATATCCGTTACCACTCCGGGGACCTGGACACGCCGGATGTGAGTTTCGCCGACCGGGATTTCTTCCAGGTGCACCGCGATGCCGATGACGTCGGCATGTATGTCAGCAAGCCCTATCGCAGCCGCCTGCGCGGTGGCGACGAGAGCATCGCCGTCAGCCAGCGCCTTTCCAATCCGGACGGCAGCTTCGCCGGCGTGGTGGGCGGTTCGCTGCGCCTGGCGTATTTCCGCGACCGCTTTGCCGAGCTGTCGATCGGCGAGCGCGACGAGATCAGCGTCTTCCGCAACGACGGTCTGGTGCTGCTGCGCGCCCCATATTCCCGGAGCGACCTGGGCAGCGACATCGGCATGGCGCTGGATTTCCAGCAGTTCCTGATCCGCCGCGAAGGCTCGTTCGTTGGGGAGCTGTCGCCGGACGGCGTGAACCGCTACTACACCTTCGCCAGCATCGAGGATACGCCGCTCATCATCGACGTGGCCATGGACGTGGATGAGCTGATGGAGCCCTGGGACCGCCGCGCGTTCTTCATCATCCCCGTGACCACGGCGCTGCTGCTGTCGGTCGTGGCGCTGATCGTGCTGTTCAGGCGCGAGATGACCCTGCGCAAGGCGGTCGAGACGCAGCTGGCTATACAGGCGCGCACGGATGGGCTCACTGGCCTGGCCAACCGGCGCGCGTTCGACGAAGCGCTGGAACGCGAATGGCAGAATGCGCGCCGAGAGCGCGTGCCGCTGTCGCTGCTGTTCCTGGATGCCGACCATTTCAAGCGCTACAACGACCGCTACGGCCATCAGCAGGGAGATCAACTGCTGGCGGCGCTGGCGCGAGTGCTCAAGAAAAAGGCCCGGCGTCCCCGCGATCTGGCGGCGCGCTATGGCGGCGAGGAATTCGTCGTGTTGCTGCCCAATACCAGCCGCCAACGCGCCGCGGAGATTGCGGAAGGCATCAGGCGGGCGGTTGCCGCCCTGAAGGTGCCGCATGCAGACGCCGCCGCCGGTATCGTCACCATCAGCGTCGGGGTCGCGACGGCGGTGCCGCAGGCCGACGACGCGGTCGCCAGCCTGGTAGAGGCGGCCGATGCGGCCGTCTACCAGGCCAAGGAGTCCGGCCGCAATCGCGTGGCAGTGGCCGGGACCTGAGCTTGCGCCGCATTAAAAAACCCCGCCGCGCTCATCGCGCGGCGGGGTTTTTTTTAAGCGCTGCGTGGCTTAGCGGCCGACCATGACGGCCTGCATGCGCGTTTGCGCCTGCTGCACGTTCTTGGCTTGCGCGTTCAGGTCCTGCAGCAGCTTGTTCAGCTCGGTCTGCACGGCGGGATCCTGGACCTTGACGATGGGTCCGGAAATATCGATCTGCGCGGCGTGCGCGGCGACGTAATCGGCGATCTTCAGGCTGCTGTCGAAGGTCGCGTTCAGCTGCGGCAGCACGTCGCGGAAGGTGTCGGCCGGCAGGCTCACGGTCTTCTCGTAGGCCTTGTCGTACACCGCCTTCAGGTCTTCCGGCTGCTTGAGCTGAGCGCGCGCGGCGTCAGCCTTGGCCTGCTGTTCCTTCAGCGCCACGCCCATTTCATTGAGCGAGGCTTGCACGGCCTTGAGGTCGTCGCGACGCGTCACGATATCGTTCAGCGAACGCATGGAGCCCTTCTGCATGATGCCCGACAAGGGCTTCACCGAAGCATCCATGCCCGCATTGAAGTCGGTGATCACCGCATATTGCGCGGCGTAGTCGCCGAAGGACTTCTTCTCTTCATCCGTCAACTGCGGGACGCGCACGCCGGGCTTGTCGACGATGCGGGTCTGCAGGAACTGCGTGAACGCTGCACGCTGTTCGGGTTCCTTGTTGCCGCAAGCGGCCAGCATCAACGGCAGCGCTGCGGCCAATACCAGGAACGGACGGAAAAGGGACTTCATCGCATCGAACTCCTAAAAGCGAAAGAAAGAAATTTTCAGGGTATACCCTGAAGGCGCCCGCAGCTTATCGGGTCGTCCTCGTTGCCGCCATCGCTTTCAGAATTGTTTGCAATCGAATCTTTAAGACACAAAATTCACACATAATGAAGTGAAGTTGCGTCCGCCACCTGTTACGCGTGCGCGCGCGTTTCCGTGTTTCCGCTATTCCTGGACGGCGATTTCCCGCAATGCCGCAGTCAGCAGTTCCGCGGACCTCGACAGCGAGCGGCCCGCGCGCCGCAGGATCCCGATGTGCCGATATAACGGCGGGCTGCTGATCGAAACGCAACGCAGGCGGTTGGTATCGCCTTCGCGGGCAGCCAATTCAGAAAGAATGGCGACGCCCAGTCCCTGTGCCGCCATCGCCAGCACGGTCGAGTTGTAGACGACCTCATAGGCCGCCGGCAGCGAGATTTTCAACTTGTCGGCCGCCGCCTCGATGTGCGTGCGGATGCTGCTCTCCCGCACCGGCAATATCAACGGATGCTCGGCCAGATCCTTGAGCGTCACGGTGTCCGGCGCAGCCCAGGGATAGTCATGCGCCATGTAGGCGCAAAAGCGGTCGGTCACCAGTTCCTCCCAGACCAGCTCCTGATCGCGCTTGATCGGACTGCCGATCCCAAAATCGACCTCGCCGCTGCGGGTCATGTCGTTGACGCGCGAGGCCACGGTGTCCCGCACGCAGACGGTGATCCGCGGGTAGTCGCGGTTCAGCCTGTGGATCGCTTGCGGCAACAGGCCGGCGGCTAGGGAGGGCAGCACGGCAACGGTCACCGTGCCGCGCTCACGATCGCTGGTGTCGCGGGCCTGGGTCACCAGGTCTTCGATTTCAGCCACCAGTTTCTCGATGCGCGGATAGAGCTCCTGGCCCCGTGGCGTCAGGCTGACGCTGCGGTGGTTGCGGTCGAACAGCCGCGTACGCAGATGGGACTCGAGCTGCTGGATCTGTATGGTCAGCGCCGACTGGGAAATATTCAGTTCGTGAGCCGTCCTGGTGAAGTTGCCTAAACGCGCGATCGTGAGGAAAGCGCGTAACTGCTTGAGATCACTCAACATTATCGAAACTCCGGTTCAAGGCGCGAGGGCTCGGCGATCGTTTTTTTTGAAAAGAATGTTCCGTTATTTGAATTTTACGAATCGCATGCCGCTGAGTATATTTCCTATCGAACGCCTGGCTCAAAAAGGCGGCAAATAAATAAATGAGACAAAGAGGGAGGGCTCCGCATGGCCGGGTATTGTGCCTCACACCAGAGGCTTCAATCGCTGCAGCGAATAATGGATTCGATAAATGCTGCGGCTGAAAAGTGCGCCGGACTGTTTCTTATAGGAATGGTCCTGGCTATTTCAATTTCTGTATTTGTACGGCTGCTTTACACCTACACCGGCATTCCATTTTCCACGCCCTGGGCGGAAGAACTGGGCCGTTTCATGATGGTCGGCAGCGTCTTCATTGGCGGCGCGGTCGCGACTTACCGCCTGCGCCTGATCGGCGTCGACGCCTTCATCGGCATGGTGCCGGAGTCGGTCGCGCGCTGGCTGCGTGTTGTTGCCCATATCCTGACCTTGATGCTGGCCGTGCTGCTGGCCTGGAAGTCGATCAGATTGATCGAACTCGGCATGAGGCAGACCTCGCCCGCGATGGAAATGCCCATGGCGTACATCTATGTGTTCATGTTCATCGGTTGCGTGCTGATGAGCCTGAATACCTTCGCGCACGTCATCAAGGAATTGATGAGCGTTGAAGCATCGCAGCAGGGCGGCGAGACGGAAAGAGCCGCCGCCGCCATGCAAAATAGTGAAGGAGGGGCGCTGTGATCCCGGTCCTGTTTTTATCGTTTACGGCGATCCTGATAATCGGCGCGCCCATCGTCACCGCGCTGGGCATGTCCGCCGCGTTCGCCCTGCAGGCGGGCGACCGTTCGCTGCTGATCGTGGCGCAGATGGCGTTCCAGTCGCTCGATTCGTTCAGCCTGATGGCCGTGCCATTCTTCATCCTGGCCGGGCATCTGATGTCCTCGGGCGGCGTCGCTGCCAGGCTGGTGCAACTGGCCAATGCCTTCGTCGGCTGGATCCGCGGCGGGCTGGGCGCGGTCGCGGTGCTGACCTCGCTGCTGTTTGCGACGGTTTCCGGCTCCTCGTCCGCAACGACCGCCGCGATCGGCTCCGTGCTGATCCCGGAAATGGAAAAGAAGGGCTACCCCAGGTCGTTCGCGGCTTCCATTGCCGCATCCTCCGGCGAGCTGGGGGCGATCATCCCGCCCTCGATTCCCATGATCGTGTATGCCCTGACGGCGAACGTGTCGGTCGGCTCGCTGTTTCTCGCGGGCATCCTGCCGGGTCTGCTGATCACCGTGTCGCTGATCCTCACGGTCTGCCTGGTTGCCCGTTTCCAGGGCTTTGACGAAGTCACTGCGGTGAGCTTCACCGCATGGCTGAAGGGTGTGCTGGTCGCCCTGAAGGACGCGACGCTGGCGCTGATGATGCCGGTAATCATCCTGGGCGGGATCTACGGCGGCTTGTTTACCGCGACCGAGGCCTCCTGCATCGCCGTGCTGTACGGGCTTGCGCTCGGGCTGTTCGTCTACAAGGAAATTACGGTCAAGGATCTGCTCGGCATTTTCGCGCGCTCCGCGGTGATGTCCTCCATCATCCTGCTGATCGTGGCGTTCGCGGCCGTGTTCGCCTACCTGCTGACGATCAATCAGGTGCCGCAGCAGGTCGCTGCGATGCTCGGCTCGGTGACGACTAATCCGATCGTGTTCCTGTTGCTGGTGAACGTCATGCTGTTCCTGGTCGGCATGTTCATCGAGGCGCTGGCGGCGATCCTGATTATCGTGCCCATCCTGGCGCCCATCAGCGTGGCTTTCGGCATCGATCCCATCCACTTCGGCATGATCGTCATCACCAACCTGGCGGTCGGCATGGTGACGCCTCCGGTCGGTGTGAACCTGTTCGTGGTGTGTGAAGTCGCCCAATTGAAAATGCACCAGTTGGCGAAGTATCTGGTCATCTTCCTCGCCGTCCTGGTGCTCGACGTCCTGATTATTTCTTACGTGCCCGCCATTAGTACCTTTTTCTTATAAAAACTAGATCGGCTGCCCGAGGACAGTGTCTTCCGGGCGGCTGGAAAACCGAGGAGATGGAAGTGAAGCTATTCAAGAAGATGTTTGGCGCCGGCGTCCTGAGCGCCCTCATGTTTTCTGCGCCGTCGCACGCGTTGAACATGGACGTCGGGCATACGCTCACGACGGACAGCCCTTTTCACGTGGGAGCGCAGAAATTCGCCGAAGTGCTGAAGGCGAAATCGAACGGGAAGATCACGATTTCCGTGTTCCCGCATTCGCAGCTGGGCGGCGAACTGACCATGATCCAGGGCGCGGTAGCGGGTGCTACCGACCTGGTCATCACGGGCCAGCCGACACTGAATGGCATCGTCAAGGAATTCCTGGTCTTTGATTCGCCGTTCCTGTTCGACAGCGTCGAGCAGGCCAATCAGATCCTCAACGGGCCGGCCGGCGACAAATTCATGGAAGTCCTGCCCAAATACGGCCTGGTTGGCTTGGGCTGGTTTTCGGCGATCGAACGCAACGTCTTCGGCAACCGGCCCGTCAATTCGGCCGAAGACCTGAAAGGCATGAAGATCCGCGTCATCCAGTCGCCGGGTTACGTGGAAAGCTACAAGGCCCTGGGGGCGCAAGCCACTCCCATGGCGTACTCGGAGCTGTATCTGGCCCTGCAACAGAAAGTGCTCGATGGCGGCGAGACGACGCCGGACCAGTTCGTCTCGGATAAATTCATCGAAGTCTCCAAGTACTTCAACATGACGCACGTGAACATCCATCCGGCGCTGCTGCTCATGTCCAAGGACCGCTGGGACCGCTTCTCGCCCGCGGAACAGAAAATGATCAAGGAGTCGGCGGACGAGGCCATGGCCTACGCGCGCGACTATTACAAGAAGGTCTACGACGAGGGTATGAAAACGATGCAGGCAAGGGGTGTGTCCATTGTCTATCCCAGCAATCTCGATTCGCTGGTGCAGGCCACGCGGCCGGTCGTGAAAAAGCTCGTCGGCGAAGCCCCCAACGGGCAGGCGCTCTACGACGCCGTGATCGCCGCCAAGCAGAAGCAGTAACCGGCGCAAACGGCATCGGCCCCGGCGCTTTCATACTCAAGAGAAACTGGACAGATTGATGACACCCTTCAACCAACCCGAAAACCTGCGCGTGCTGATTACCGGAGCGGCCGGCAACATCGGCCTTTGCCTGCGTACTCACTTGCGCGGCCGCTATGCCCTGCTGCGCCTGGCGGACATTGCGCCGCAGGAACCGGCGCAAGCCGGCGAGGAAATCTGCACGATGGACGTCCGGGACATCGAGTCCCTGGAACGCTGCATGGAGGGTATTGATTGCGTCATCCATCTGGCCGGCATACCCGGCGCCGATGTCTGGGAAAAAATCCTGCCGATGAATATCGAGGGCTGCTACAACGTATTCGAGGCGGCCCGGCGCCAGAACGTGCGCCGGGTGGTGTTCGCCAGCTCGAATCACGCTATCGGCTATCACCGCCGGGAAAAATTCCTCGATGACACCGTGCAGCCTCGGCCCGACTCGCTGTATGGCGTCTCGAAGGTGTTCGGCGAGGGCCTGGGCCGGATGTATGCCGACAAGTACGGCATGTCTGTCGCCTGCCTGCGGATCGGGACGTTCCGTACGCCCGACCGCCCGAGCGAGGCCCGCCAGCTGTTGACCTGGATCAGCCACCGCGACATGGCGCAACTGGCAGCGCGCTGCGTCGAGCATGCGTCCTACCATTTCACGGTGGTCTACGGGGTGTCGAACAACCTGCGCAACCGCTGGGACAATTCCAACGCGAAATTCCTGGGCTACGCGCCGCAGGACGATTCCGAAGTGTTCGCCCCGGAAATCCTGGCTCAGAACATCCCCGAGGATCCCATCGCGGCCCAGTTCCACGGGGGCTTTTATTGCCCCCTGGAATTCGTCGGGACCACGGACAGGATTTCCTGAAATCAGACCAGGATGATGTCGTATTGTTCGGGGATAAAAGGCTATAGCCTTTATTCATGCGGGTTGGCGGGGCGTTCTTATTATTGGTTCTGCCCCTGGCTACCCATTTAGCTACCCATCTGAGGGGTGCTGGCCTCGTCGTCATCGTCTGACGGCACCATGCGCGCCAGCATAGCATTCAGCGATGCCGCAGTGATGCCGACCGAGCGGGTCTTGCCGATATTCCCCTTGACCAGCTCGCCACGATCGCACATGCGATAGATCGTAGCGACGGACACGCCCAGGGCCTGGGTAGCTTCGTGCACGCGGTAAATCAGCTTCGGCGCCGCGGCCGGTGCTTGGTGTTGGGCTGCGTGTGCCATTACTGCTCCTTGTTGTCGGTGCGCACGCCGATGGCGTAGACCGTGACCGGGTCCGGGCCGAAGTGCGGGTGCGTGATGGTCTTGATGGTGTAGCCCTGCCAGGGCAGCACCAGGCGGCGGTCGTGATCATCTCGGCGCGGGTAGCCGCGGGTCAGGACGATCCGGTCGTACAGGCCGAACGGGCTGGCGAGCAGCTTCATCCAGTACGGAGTGCACAGCCGGTATTCCTCGGTCTTCGTGCCGGCCTTGATGGCGTCGAAGTACTCGCCCTTGAGGGCCAGGTGCAGGTCATCCATTTGTGCCTCCGTCCTTGTGGTCGGGCGGGCGACGGGGGGTGTGGTCGGTCATGCCGCCTCCTTGTGGCGCGCCCATGCGCAGATTGGCCCCCAGCCCTCGGTGTCATGGATCGACAGCACAAACCAGCCAGTCCCCTCGGGTCGAGGTGGCTCCCAATCGCTGACGTTCGGATCCCCGTCGCCACTCCAATATCGAGCGTATGCGGGATGGTCGATCGCTTCGTCCTCCAAGTAGGCGATATGCGTCTCAAGTCCCGCGCCTTCGAGCCACGCGGTGGCTTTTGCCGACTCGCCTTCATCGAGTTCGGGCAAGCTTGGATGACTCCAGTATCCGTCATCGTCGCGCTGCACTGGCGCGGCATTGATAACGACCCGTTGGGCAGTGGCCGTGGGCGGGTGGCTGGCCGATACTTGCTGTTGCCAAGCTCGCCATGCAAGCGCGCTTGTGCCGATCATGGCTACGGCAGAGATAGAAGCGTGCACCGCATTTCTGGTGGTGACGGCGACCACCGCGTTGGCGATCCAAACAACGATGGAAAGCAGCAATGTCCAGTTCGAAACAATGAAGCGGCCTCGGGTCATGACTGAGCTCCTTTCCGCTGTCGCCCGCTCGGCATTCGGTCCAAGCGCTCGACCTCGGCGCGATTGAGTGCATCAGCGACGGCGGCGAGGTCGTCGACCCATGCGGGATACACGGGCTCGCCGCCGGCACTGATTTCCGCGTGATACTGCGTGAGTGCCTCAGCGGCGAGGGTATTGAGTCGCTGCATCGGCCCGACGTGGTCGGGCTGTTGAGTGGCGGTGTGCATCAATGCCTCCTCAATGCCCAGCGGGGAGCGGGTTCGGGAAGTCCCAGCGATCGCTATCACCGGCTGCGCTCTGCGGCTCGCTGGTGGCATCGTGGGGCGATGCCTCGGGCGCTTGGCTGTCCGACGGCGGCGAGCCCTTTGTAGCTCGGCTGCGGGCCGGTTTGGGGCGTGCTGGGGTCTTGGCTTCGTCGACCCCCTGTGTCGCGTTATCGGGTGCCGGCGGCGTAGTAGCCTTGCTCGCGCGCTTGATGACTTTCTTCGTAGGTGCGGCGGGCTCCTCGCTCGGGGTGGCGCTGGTGCCCGCCTGTTCGGCGACCTGGTCGGGCTTGCCCTTCGCGATCTGCTTCTTGCTGGTGCCCTTGCCGGCCTTCTGCGCCTTGGGCTTGGCCTTCTCCCGAGCTTCGGCACGGAGCGCCTTCTTGGTGGCGTTGGGGTCGACGCCGTAGCGCTCGGCGGTGGCGACCAGATAGGTCGGTTCATTCGTGGAGTAGGAGTTGACGGCCAGCTCCGGCGCGATCGCGATCTCCATGAGCAGCAGGGCGAGCTGGCCGGCGGAAAGCCCGTCGATTCCTGCTCGCACCTCGTCGTGGTTCTTGGGGTCCCATCCCCAAAGGCGGCATACGGTCGGCCTGTGATCGTTCCACAGCCGCACCATGGAAGCCTGCGCGATCATGAGCAGATCCTCATGCTTCAGGGTCTCGCCGGCGCTGATGCGCTGAGAGACTGCCTCGTGGATACTTTCGAGCGTCCCACGACGAGAGTCGCGCTCGAGCTTGCTCTTGGCCTCCTCCTTCTTCATCCGTTCCCGATGGTCGTCTTGGCCGGACTTGATCCCCTTGTCCGCCAAGGCCTTGAAAACAGCTTGCTCCGGGACCATAGCGATAAGCTCGCCGCTATGGGGGTTCTCGATCATCACCGCCGGCGGCATTTCGTCGCCGAGGAGCTCGGAATAGGTCTTTCCGCCGGAGCAATGCAGCCATGACGTGTCGCCGGGTTTGACGTAGCCGCGTGGATGCGAATGCTCATGGGGGAAAATCTTTTCAGCGCGATCGCCGCGAATGACTTTGTGACCGGTCTGCTCAGCGGCTTCCGCCAGCTTAGCAAGGTGCGCCTTCTTCTTTTGATCGAAGCACGTCGGGTCGGTGCAGACGTCTGCACTTTCCACATCGGAAAAAAGCTCGGGCTGTGCGCCCGTTCGTTTGATGCAGCTAGTGCAGGGACCGGCCGTGGGAATGAGGTCGGCTTGCGCGATGGGGAAGACTGCGCGCTTGAGCTCGAGCATGTAGTTGTCTTGGATATGCTCAGCTGCGCGGCGCGCGGACATAGGGCCATCGCCCGAGTAGTATTCCTCCGTCTCACCGGTGATGACTTCCTCGAGCGCCTTGAGCTGGAGCTCGCGGACTGGGATGCGCGCAACCAGGAGCGCGACGGAGGCGGTGAGCTTGTCCTCGTAGAACGCCGTGCGTGCCTCGGGCTGCAGGTCGCATAGCTTCAGGCGTGCGTATATGTAGGCGCGAGACTTCTTGAGGATCACCGCCATCTCGTTGACGCCATAGTCGGGCTCGTCCTTGTGAGCCGCGAGTAGCGCCTCGTAGCTTTCTGCCTCCTCGATGGGGTGCAGATCCTGGCGCTGCAGATTCTCGATGATCTGCAGCTCGAGCATTTCGAGGTCGTTGACCGCGATGATGCGAACTGGAATATGCGTCAGCTTGGCAATGCCGGCGGCGCGCCACCGGCGCTCTCCAGCGATTAGCTCCAGCTTGCCGGGCTCGGTCGGGTGTTCGCGGCACAGGATGGGCTGCAGGATGCCGTGCTTACGGAGACTGCCGGCGAGCTCCTGCAGGGCTTCCTGGTCGAACCGCTTGCGAGGGTTGGTCTTGGACGGGATGACGTCATCACGCTCGTACAGGGCCTCCCGGTATTCGCGAGGGCTATCCTCGGTGACTTCCCAATCTGCGGGCTGCTGCGGTTCAGTGGCGAGCGCGGTCGTGGTTTCGGTGGTCATGGTGTGTCCTACGCGTGCGGGTTGGCCGGCGTGGTGCTGGCATAGACGGTGCGGGCGAGACCTTCGGTTTCAACCTCGAGGCGGCGCAGCTGCTGGGCGAGCTCGTCGCGATCATGGGTAGCTGCGCCGGAGCGCAGGGCGAGTGTCTGTAGGGATGCGAGAAAGGCGCGTGCGGCAGAAATCTGGCGCTTGGCCTGGCTACGCAGCTTGTCGGGCTGGGCGGTCATTGGAACGCTCCAGCGGCGGGTGTGTTGAGCTGCGCGCGCATGGCTGGCACGTTCTTGGCGGGGATCTTGATCGTGTGCCCCTCGAACATGATGAGAAACTCGCCGGTGTTCAATAGGCCGAATGCCGGCGATGACTGCTCAGCCTGGCGCTGCAAGTCGCGTTGCGCAGTTGAGTGCATATCCCAGGCGACAGACGATGGAGGCTCTGCTGGCGACGGTTTGACTGGGTGCAGCTGAGCGGCGGCGAGATCATCCAGCGAGCTCGGGGCGCTGGGGCGGGTTGTTTGCGCGTCGGCGAGGATGAGCGACCGGCCGAGCTCAGTCAGGCTGTACGCCGCCAGTCCGTCGATCTCGCCGTCAGTCTGCAGCTTCTTGCTAGTGCGCATGAAGCTCACCAGCTGGGTGGTCTTCTTGGTGTCGTAGCTGATCTTGGCCGCGAGCTGGCGGGTGTTGAGACGGCCGTGCTTGGCGAGTGCCTGGATAATCTGCTGGGAAAAGGTGGGGGTCATGTGCGGTCCTGGTCTAATCGTCGTTGGCGGCGATTGAGCGCCAGTCGGCCCTGCCGACATAGCGCCTGAGCTGCTCCTTGATCGGAGCTGCTCTGCGGCGGGCCAACGCCTCCGCCGTGTTGGTCAGCGCGATCGCAAGGGCGGGGATAGACATGGCCTGCTCCAGGTCGAGCGAGCAGCGTGCCTCGCGCAGCGCGCGCATAAGGTCTTCCCGGCTGGGTTGCGATCGCATGGGGTTTACCTGCGCGCGAGGAGCTCGCCGCTGGTGGGCGGCTCCCAGGCTTCGAGGTACGGCGCGTTCGGGAGGTTCTGGACGAGGGAGTCGCCGTCCGGGTTGGTGAACACGCATGCGTACTCGCCCGTTTGCTGTTCGCGGAACAGCTTGCCGCGAGGCTCGCACGCGCGGGCGATCATGCGTTCGCGCCGCTCGTCATCTGCTTTGAGCATGCGCTGATCGTTGGTCACGATGATCTGTGCGAACGAGAACAGCGCTGCAATGCATGCGACCACGGTAGCGCCAGCGCCGGCCAGGCACACGGAGGCTTTCAGTTTGGTGCTCATGTTCACGGCCTCCCGCTTTCGGCCAGCGCTGCCCACGTGCGGCGGATCAAGAACCTGGCTTCAAAGTGGACGCCGAGGGCCGCGCATTCGATCTTGTCTAGAAAGACGGCGGGAAGCAGGCGCGCGGCGAGTTCCACGAGCGCGCCTAGGTACTGCTGCGTGTCGTTCTCGCTGAAAAGGTGGGGAGTGCACCGATCAAGCCTGCAGCGGATGCAGTGGCGCTGGATTTGCAGACGGCGGGTGCGCACCTCGTCGAGGATGGCTTCCGTCAGCAGCTCGTAGGTGATGGGGACGTCAGGGGCGTTGAGGGGGTTCACGCTGTGCTCCGTTGTTGGATGGTCAACGGCGCGAGTATAGAAAAGCTATCCTTTTTTAGTCAAGAAAATCTATACATAGTGGGCAAGCTCCATTAGCGGGCGGTCCCGCAGCCGGCTTCAATGGGTGTTTTTGAGTGGTTTTGTCCTATTCAGATACACGAAGGACAAATGAATGGCGCCCAAACGGGGCGCCGACGTAGACGTTGCCGATACGACGGACTTTAACGACCTTGGGTTCCGGTCGGTAGAGGGTCGCCGTCGCTTTTGTCATGGCTGCTCTCCCACTCACGGACGACCACTTCGACCATGGCTTCCGCCCGGATGAGCTCCTCCGCCGAAAGGCTGTGCAGCTGAGTGGGGGTGATACGGCGAAATGGCCAGTCGGCAATGCCCATGGATAGGCCTGGCAGCGGTAGTTTCCATCCGGCCCGTTCCGCAATCTTCAGCATTTGTGAGTAGCTCGGCTCGTGGCGGTTGTTCTCCCACGCACTTACGTTGCCTTTAGTGACGCCGAGGGACTCGCCCAACTGTTCCTGATTGATGCCTGCCGCTTTGCGGGCAGCGCGAATCCATTCGCCGATGTTCATGAGGCCAGTGTAAGGAATCCCTATACCTGGAAGGGCTAGAGTTTCTTGACCTTTAAAGTCTAGAGAATCTATACTTTGCGGCATTATGGATACCTCCTCTATTCATCCTCTCGACCGCGCGGCAAAGAATTTCGGTTCGGCCCAAGGGCTCGCGACCGAGCTTGGCGTGTCGAAAGGGGCGCTTCACCAATGGAAGCTCGACGGGCGCGGGACGCCCGCCAAGCATTGCCCAAAGATCGAGCGTCTGACTGGCGTGCGCTGCGAGGAGCTTTGCCCGGATGTTGAGTGGTGGGTACTACGCCGCTCGATCGCAGGCGATGGGGGGCAGCTTGACCTGTTGCCTTAGGAACGTACTAGTGCGTCAGCGGTGGATTGGCGTCGTCGTATCGGAAGCACAGCTGCTCGAAAACGGCCGTCACAACTTGCGGGGCTTCCGAACCTGTCTCCTCAAGCGCGATGCGGTGGGCCAGCCGCAGACGATTGCGCAGCTGCCGCTCGATCGCGTTAAAGACGATCGTCGAATCGGCGGCATCCAAATTATCCAAGACCTTAGAGCTCACAGCGCTACTCCTTCGCTTTCGTTAAGCCAGTGGGAGGAAGCGTACGCCGGGATGTTCGCCATGCATACGAGAAAAAAGGTTGATTTTCGGGTGATCCCAACGGTCGGAAAGTTGCTGCCGGCCAAAAGGACCAACGTCGCGGAGCAACTATGACGAAGCGACACAGTAACGGCCATTGGCGCGGCGCGCTCTACAACGCCCTCCGGCGCGCGTCCGATGGCGTACAGGGATTCTGCGTGTGGGCAGCGGGCAATCGTGATCGCAAGATCGCAGCCAAGACCCTTTACAAGCGCCTTGACGGCACCGCGCCAAATGAGCGCATGTCAATTGAAGACGCTGAACTGATCACCGAATACTTGCTCCGGGATCGCAATGCCGACGAGTACGCGCTCGATTGGCTGAAGGCACTGTGCGCGAGATTCGGCCTGGTCGCTATCGAGTTTGATGCGCCACCAACTGGCGGGCGTTGGCCGTGTGAGATTAATGCCATCGTCCAGAAGGGCTTTGAGCTGACGGAGCAAGGCGGGCTCATATCGGGCGCCTTGGCGCGGGCGATCTCGGATCGCCGTATCGCTCCTCGCGAGGCCGACGAGATCACAGAGATTGCGTACGCGGAGGTGAAACTGCTGCTTCGCCTCGTGCGGAACGTGCAGCGCGCGGCAGACCAAGGTGTGACAGTGCGAGTCGCGCAAGGCAGAGATGATGACTAGCTTCAGCACTGCCTATGGCGCCGTCGAATGGGGGGGGGCCAAGCCATGGCTAGGCCTTTAGGCCCGGAAGCGCAGGCTGTGCTTGCTCGGCTAGCCCTCGGCCCAGCCTCCATATCTCAACTGTCGATAGCCCTCGGCCTGACGTCTGACCGGCTCGACCAGGTGTGCTACCGCCTTCGTGTGGCGGGCAGGATCTCCGTTGCCTCTTGGGGGAAGACGTCCGGATGCTGGCGGCCGACGGCGCTGTATAGCTTGCGACGCGCCGCAAACGTGGGCGCCGTCTCCGTGGTCGCTGGCTGGTTCGAGGTGCGTGCATGACGCGCGACCTGTTCGGCCGGGCGCCAGTTCAGGCGCGTTCGAGGCCCGCCGCTGCAAAGCAGGCAGCGCAACCGCCGCCGGCCCTCGGCCGAGGGCCTCCTGGCCCGGCCGAGTACTTCATGCTCGGAAATCGCTCGATCAGCCGCGACGAGCTGCTGCGCCTTCTTAACTTTGAGCAGGCGTGCATCGACACGCCCGACCACGACGTCATCGCAGTGTTGGAGACCGTCGACGGGCGTTCGCATGCGTACTTGGTCGCGCTGCCACGAAACCATCCATCAAGGTTCGACGCCGCTGGGCGTCGAGATCCTTCACTCGCGCCTTTCTGGCGTCACGGAGAAGTTATGCACATCAAGAAGCAGAGTCAGCCGCCGTAAGCGCACGAGGCTCAGGGACGAAGAGGCTAGATACGCGGTTATCCCTGGGTGCAATGCCCCAAACCGAACCCGAGGGGCAGCGTGGGTGCGAAAGACTAGAGCGCGGGTAGGAGTGCCGGTACGGGTGCTGACAGTCTGGTCGAGTCCTGGGGCGTACATCCGCCAGGACGCCCTGATGCATACCGTCGGCTCCGGCGAGGCAATGCAAGGGTGGGCATTGCTCCCGTTATCCACAACGGGCTAGGGGGAGCTCTGCCCATCGCACCCATCTCACCAACGAAGCAAGGGTGTAACTCCACATATGCATAGGTGTTTCATGACAGAGCTAATTCTGAGCATGCAAGAAAATTTCGCGCACGGCGCGTCCCAAAAAGGCCACGTTGGACCCGACTTTTCCACATTCTGGGCACAGTGGCCCCGCAGGACCGCAAAGAAGGCCGCTGAGCGGGCGTGGGCGAAATTACGAGCGGCGGATCGGCGGGCGGTGTTGCATGTCTTGCCCAATCACCTCGCCTACTGGAAGGCAGCGCGCACCGCCACGGAATTTATTCCGCATCCGGCAACCTGGATCAACGGCGAGCGCTGGAAGGATGACGTGATTATCCCGGCGCCGCGTCCCAAGCGACAGGCTGCGACGGGGCCCGCCTGGTGGACGTCTCATGTGATGATGGATCAAAAGGGCCGTGAGGTCGGGGTGGGCTCCGCTCGCCCCGGCGAAACTTCTGAGCAGTACCGGGCGCGGATACAGCAAGCGATCGCGGAGAGGGATCGTTTCGGAGGGGCGCAAAGATGAGCGAGATTCAGCGCATTCCATGGGTCCGGGAGCGCCTCGACCAATGGGGCCGATGGGTGCTATTGGGCACCGCTCGGCTCGGCGGCTCTGTGTTGGCCCAACTCGCGGACGCGGTAGGGGGAGGTGCTAAGCGCAGCTATGTGCCGGTGGATAGTCTGGAGTGCGAGATCACAGATAGGGCTGTGGCTGGCCTGCCGAAGGAGCTTAAGGACGCTGTTCTCGTTTGGCACACGTCCGAGGGCACGATGGAGGGCATTGCGCAAGAGATAGGCATATCGAAGATAACGTTGCAGAGGCGGCTGGCCCATGCCGACAAGCGCATTGACGAGTGGTTTAGTAGGCGCCGCGATCTGGCCCGGCGCGCGTCGGTAACACTTTGAATTAGATGAGGTAGCCTGAGCCCCCCTAGAATTCGCTACATTCCTGCGGAGCTTGCGACATAAGCGCTCCACCATCAAGGCCCGGCCCTCACGCCGGGCCTTTTCTATTGGTGCTTCCATGCCTGTAGCTCGTCCTCGTCCTTGCCTGCATCCGGGGTGTGCAGCGCTCGTGCGCGGCGGCGGCTATTGCGAGCGGCATGCGCCAGCCCAGCAGGAGGCCGCCCGCGAAAAAGATCGCGAGCGCGGAAGTGCCGCCAGCCGGGGGTACGGTCATCGCTGGGCGAAGACCAGCCAGGGCTTTCTGCGACACAACCCATTGTGTTGTGCATGTTTCGCACGGGACCGGGTTACTGCAGCAGAGGTTACTGACCACATCGTGCCGCACCGGCTGGCGGAGGCGCTGGCGTCCGAGGATGCTGACCGCATCCTCGCTGCCCGTGCCTTGTTTTGGGACCGCAGCAATTGGCAGCCTCTGTGCTGGCGTTGCCACTCGCGCAAGACCGCGCGGGAGGACGGCGCATTCGGGAACCGACGCCACTGACCGCGGCGGCGCATGCTCAGAGGCCTGTACCGGGCCACCCGAATGCGCTGCTAGTAAAATGTTACATTCCTGTGGTCGACATACTACAGAGCGAACTATGGGGTGCGCGTCTACTGATTTTTTGTGCAATCTCAAGCCTTGGCTGGAGGCCCTCTACTTTATCGCTGGAGGCCCGGTGCTCGCCATTTTGGCGGCGTTAGGCCTGCGCCAGATCAAGGCCTTAAAGACTCAGATGCAAATTACGCGGGACATTGAGTCTCGCAGGCTGATGTTCGAAGTTTCAGACTCGTTTCAGAAATGGGTCGAGACGCAGAACACGAAATGGGTAACCCTTGACCAGCCGCCAAGGTTTGCCGAAACACTCGTACGGCTCAAGCGCGATGCCGTAGAGGTTGGTTACGCCGAGGACTATGCGTGCTACGCAGATAATGAGTATGCGGAATTGTGCGATTTTGTTGATGCCATGTACGAGGCGCTGATGGGTTACGCGCCGCAGTTCTACTCGCTCATGAATGAGCGGGGAGACGAGCTTTATCATTTGCTTGGCCCTCAGTTTGTGCTGATGATGAATGTCGTCTGCGTCGTGAAAGTGCCGAGGTGGGTTGCATCGAATGAAGGCAAGCCGCCGGTCGCAAACCAAGTTCTCGCCTTGCATTTCACCTGGGCGAAAAAGATGGGTAAGGCGGAGAAGGCCGTTGCAGTCATGCCGAAAGCTGGAGATGCCGAAATTACTCGTCACGTGCCTGAATGGACAACGAGCTTGCCTCTCGACTTTGACAAAGCTTGGGGGAAAGGAATGTCATTCACGCGGAGCTATGACCTGCGCTAGTGTTGCGTCGGCTTAAATGACATAAGCCGGTTCTTGCATTGTTCGCGAGATTCGTACGTAGCTTGCGACAAGACGCTTTACCTCAGTCTGGCCCGGCCTCAAGTCGGGCCGTTTCTTTTGGTGCGTCCCCGAGGATAGGCGCGTGGGCCTTGCTGGCGCTGCCCGGGAAGGGGTAGGGGGGCCAAAAGTCGAAGCAATTTGCGTCGGGACCGAGCGCCCAGCTGAACTTTTATGGGAAAGGTTCGGAAAAGGGGGGGAGGGGTGAAATAGCAGCCCCTCTGACGCATCGAAATCGCAGCACTCGACTCGCGTGGCCCCTTAATCATTTTTGGAGTCACGATGGACCAGAGAAAGCCTCCGTTGGGGGTCATCCAAGGCGGGGGAGGCGCTGCCCCTTGGCGATCAGCCAAGTTCGGGATTGACCTGCCGATGCCGCCGCCGTCGATCAAGGTCGATGAAGAATGGCGTCGCATCTACATCTGGTTGTGCGATCAGCTGATTGGCAGCAAGCGGGATATCACCGCTGCGGCCATGCAGCTGACGCTGCTTGTCGATTGCATCCGTGCTTGGGCACAGGACCGCGCCCTATGCGAAACCGTGGGACGATATGCGACCTCCAAGGAGGGCAACCGATACGAGCTGCCGCACAGCTACAACGAGCGCAAGGGCGCTGAGCAACTCAAACGGGATCTGCCTGAAGCATGTATGACGGTAATGTCTCAAGTCGAGGCGCGGCTCAAGGAGAGCAAGATCGGGGAGGGCGGACAGGACGATCTGTTCGGCGATCTCGTCGAGCACGGCCGAAGCCGCCCAAGCGCCGCCTAAAGCTCATCCCTCCCGACGATACGTGGGAAACCTGGGATCGCGAGTATGGCGTACCTGTCTTGCGTGGGGAGCTCGTGGTCGGCGAGCTAGTGGTTTTGGCCGTCGAACGGCACTACAGAGATTTGCAGACGTCTGCAAAGAGAGGCCTGTACTTTAGCCCCGCTCACGCCTGGCACATGATCGAGTACATAGAAAAGTACTTCGTTCACGTGAAGGGGCGACTCGCGGGCCAGCCGATCCTGCTCGATCCCTGGCAGAAGTTCTGGACGGCCGTGCTCTACGGGTGGCGAAAAGCCGGCTCGGGATTTCGTCGATTCACACGAGCGTACGAGGAGGTTGCGCGCAAGAACGGGAAATCGACGTGGAAGGCGCCGCAAGGTGCGTACCTGTTCATGATGGACGGTGAGCCTGGTGCTGAGGTGTACGCGGTCGCGACAACGCGTGAACAGGCGATGACGGTTTTCAGGCCCGCGTTTGAGAACTTTCGGAAATGGGCGAGAAAGTCGGCAGGAGTCGCCCGGTCGTTCCGAATTTTCGAAGGCCAGAATCAAGAGCGAATCGAGTCGGGCGCGTCAGTGTTCAAGCCAATTGCGAGTAACGCCGACGCGCAGGACGGCTTCAACCCGTCAGCCGTGCTCTATGACGAGCTCCATGCTCAGCGGTCGCGCGAACAGTGGGATGTACTGGAATCGGGCTTTGGCGCTCGTGAGCAACCTCTCCTGTCGGCCATCACGACAGCAGGCTTCATCCTCGATGGGATATGTACGGAAATTCGGTCCTATCTGATCTCTGTTCTACGTGGCGAGCGAGAGGATGATAGCTTTTTTGGCTATGTGTATACGCTAGATCAGGGCGATGATCCGTTCGATGAGGCCGTGTGGGCAAAGGCGAATCCAGGCTTAGGCCGGTCGAAGACCTTGGACTACATGCGGGACATGGCGCGAAAGGCGAAGGCACTGCCGTCGGCCTTGGCGAACTTCAAAACGAAGGACTTAAACCTCTGGTGCAACGACTCAGAGGGATGGTTAGATCTGACGCAGTGGGATCGAGGCGCTGCAGAGGTAAAGATCGAGCAGCTGCTCGGCCGCAAGTGCTTCGGTGGCATGGACTTGTCCGCTACTCGAGATCTCACCTCTTTCGCGCTCGTGTTTCCACCTACGGACGATGATCCCCGCTGGTATGTCTTGGTGTGGACATACTGCCCTCGAGCCAAGGTGGATGAGCAGTCCAAGGCCGATGCCGCGCCATATGGGAAATGGGAGGCGGCGGGAGCGTTGGACGTCACCGAGGGCGACGTCGTGGACTATCGCCCGATGAAGGAGCAGGTTCTCGAGGCGGCGAAGCTGTTCGATCTTGAGGAGCTGGCTTACGACAAGTGGAACTCGACGCAGCTGGCGAACGAGCTGGCGGACGAAGGGATAACGCTAGTCGAGGTTCCGCAGAATACGCAGGGCATGTACCCGGGGTCAAAGAAGCTTGAGGAGCTTGTCTACAGCGGTCGTTTGGCGCACGGGGGAAATCCTGTGCTGCGCTGGGCAGCGGGGAACGTGTCATTGCTCTACGACTCGAACGGCAACTTTAGGCCGGACAAAAAGCGGTCTAAGCCGAAGGGGCGAATAGACCCGATCGTCGCGGTCGTCATGGCCCTAACGCGCGCTAGTGCGCACAACCAGCAGGATCTGTCGGACTTCCTGCGTAACCCGATCGTATTCTGATGAAACAATCAATCAAATCGGCGGCGGCCTGGCTCGGGCGTGTCGTCGGGCTGCGCACGCCGGGCTTCTGGCGATACTACGCGTCGTCGACGAATTACTCGGGCAAGAGTGTCTCGGCCCAGACCGCGCTGCAGCTCGACGTCGTATGGGCGTGTGTGAGGCTCATCTCTCAGTTGGTGGCCACATTGCCGCTGGCCGTGTATGAAAAGGAGAACGGCCGGCGACGGCAAGCGAGCGAGCATTGGCTTCACACGGTTATCGCCGGCACGCCCAACGCGGACATGACTGCGGCGGACTTTTGGGAGTCGCTGCTTACGGCCATCTTGCTGTGGGGAAACGCCTACGCCCTGATTTTCCGCAATGCTGTTGGTCACATCATCGCCCTGGAGCCGCTACGGCCCGAGCGAATGTCGCCCCGGCTTCAACGAGATGGTTCGTTGTTGTTCGTGTATGTGGACGAGGCCGGCCGCCGTTACGAGTACACCGAGGAGGAGATTCTGCACCTGAAAGGCTTCACCCTTGATGGGCGAATGGGCCTGTCTCCCATCTCATACGCGCGCCATACCCTGGGCGCGGCCATGGCGCAGGAGGAGACGGCGGCAACGATTTTTAGGAATGGACTCCGCCCGTCGGGCTACGTCACGACAGATCAGGTGCTCACGAAGGGCAACCGCGAGGAGGTACGCGAGAGCGTTATTACCCAAGTGGCAAGCGGCACGGAGTCGGGACGCACCCTGGTGCTTGAAGGGGGCATGAAGTACGCGCCCGTTTCCATGAACCCGGAAGACGCACAGCTGCTGGAGAGCAGGGCGTTTTCAATCGAACAATTGTGCCGCTGGATGTGCAACATCCCTCCGGTGTTGATTGGACACGCCTCGCAGGGGCAGACCATGTGGGGGTCGGGTGTAGAACAGTTGCTGATGGGCTGGAAGGTGACAGGACTAAACCCCCTGATTATCAAGATTGAGCAGGCGTTGAATGCACTTTTCCCGCCGAAGGATCGGGGGCGCTTCTACGTCAAATTCAGCTTGCAGGGCCTGCTGCGCGCAGACGCGAAGGGGCGCGCCGCGCTCTATTCGTCTGGTTTGCAGAATGGATACATGAGCCCGAACGACATAATCGAGCTAGAGGACGGAGAGCAGTACGAGGGCGGGGATCGGCACTTTGTTCAGGCGAACCTTGTGCCCGTGGACCAGCTCGACAGTGGGGGCAGCTCGGACCAGAAGGCGCGAGAAGTGATGCGGGGTTGGTTGGGTGTGGATTCCAGAGAGGAAAGCAAAGATGAAACGTAAGGACGCGTCTCTGAAAATCAGGGACTTCAATCTCGAAATCAAGGCCGTCAGCGATGACGGCCTTTTTTCTGGCTACGGCAGCGTGTTCGGCGTGGTCGACAGTTACGGCGAAATCGTCGAGCCCGGCGCCTTTACCGAGACTCTGGCCGCGATCGCAGCCAAGGGACGGGCGGTGCCGGTCCTGTGGCAACACCGCAGCGGCCAGCCCATCGGCGTTTACACGAGCATGAAGGAGGACGACCACGGCCTTTGGGTTGAGGGAAAGCTGCTGAAAGACGATGTGCAGCAGGCCAGGGAAGCATATGCGCTGTTGCGAGCTGGCGCCGTGTCGGGTCTCTCGATTGGCTACTACGTGCGTGACGACTCGTTCGACCAAAAGGATGGCGTGCGTCGGCTGAAAAAGCTGGATCTCGTCGAGGTCAGCCTGGTCACGTTTCCGGCGAACGAAGAATCTCGCGTTGACGCGGTCAAGTTTGCTCTGAGCAAGGGCACGCTGCCCGATCTTCCAGGATTTGAAAGGCTCCTGCGTGAGGCAGGGTTCTCCAAGTCCCAAGCCACGGCGATCGCAAGCCACGGCTTTAAGCACCTGCTCCGGAGCGAGTCCGAGGGCAACTCTGCGATCAATCTGCAGCCGCTATCCGAGCAGCTGCGTTCGTTTTCTCTACCTGACTTTACTTAACAAGGGATCACATGAAATCCAACATGCATGAGCACAACGCTTTGATGCGTGCCGTTGGCGGCGCGCTGGGCGAGATGGGCAAAAAAAGTGGTGGCGCCGAGGACCAGTCCGGCCAGGCTGAAGTCAAGCAGCTGCTCAAGGACTTGGCGCAGCGCGACGAGATGATCAAAAATTTCGCCGCGAAGGCGGCCGAGGAAATCAAGTCTCTCGGCCAGATTTCGACCGAAACGAAGAGCGCTCTGGAGAAAATCGCTAGCGATGGCGTCGAGGTGCAGAAGCGACTGCTCGACCTGGAGCAGAAAATGGCCCGCCGCGCTGGCGGCGAACAGCCGCGCGTGAAGACCTGGGGCGAAGTTGTCGCCGAGTCCGAGGGCTACAAGAGCCTCGTCGAGGGACGCGCGTCGCGTTCGGGTCGCATTGCGGTGAAGGCTGTGACGAGCGCCGCAAACTCGGCTGGCGTCCTCGTTCCCGCTGAGCGGCTGCCCGGTATCGTGGTCGCGCCCGAGCGCGAGCTGGTGGTTCGCGATTTGCTGCTGCCGGGCCGTACTACCAGCAACTCGATCGAGTACGTGCGCGAGAACGTCTTCACCAACAACGCCGGGCCGGTGGTCGAAGGGACTAAGAAGCCCGAGAGCAATATCACCTTCGAGCTGGCGAACGCCGGTGTCAAGACCATCGCCCACTGGATCCCGGCCAGCAAGCAGATCCTCGACGATGCGCCGCAGCTGCAGACGTACATCGACATGCGCATGCTCTACGGCCTCAAGCTGGCCGAGGACCAGCAGATCCTGCTGGGCGACGGCACCGGTCCGAACATGCTGGGGATCATCCCCCAGGCCGCCGCGTACCAGGTGGCGCGCAACAAGGACGGAGACACCATGATCGACGTGGTTCGTCACGCGCTGCTGCAAGTCCGGCTGTCGCTATATCGGCCGAGCGCGATCGTGATGCACCCCGAGGAGTGGGAGGCGATCGAGCTTACCAAGGACAAGAATGGCACGTACATCTGGTCCAACCCGACGCTCTACAACGGCAAGAACCTGTGGGGCTACCCGGTGGTCGAGTCGATGGCCATGGCGTCCGGCGACTTCCTGGTCGGCGCATTTAACGCAGGGGCGCAATTGTTCGACCGCGAGGACGCGACGGTCGAGATCTCGACCGAGGACCGCGACAACTTCGTCACGAACATGCTGACGATTCGCGCGGAGGAGCGCGCAGCGCTGGCCGTGTACCGACAAGCGTCGTTCGTTCACGGCACGTTCCCGACGGCCAACGCCGCGCCGCCGTCGGGCGAGTAAAGCGCCAGGATCTTACCGGTATGGAGGGCGGCGGTGTTCCGCCGCAGAATGCAATGAAAGCAATCGCACTCAGTACGTTCGAGAACGATATCGAGGGTCTCGTGCGTCGCGGGCAGGTCTTACCCGACCTTGACGCGCGCCGTTTCAAGGCACTGCAGCAGGCCGGCCTGGTGGACGAAGAGTCGGAAGGGCGCAAGAAGCTCGACGCGGCCCAGGCCATGCCGGGCCGCAGTTCGTCCGGCCAAAGGCTGGCACCCAAGCCGAGCGACAGGATGGCTCGGGAACCTCAAAACAAGGGCCAGGGGAGGGGCGGTGCAAATGGCCGGGGTTCCTGACCTGGCCGAGGTAAAGGAGCATCTTCGGGTGGATGGTGATGATCTCGACCGGATCCTCGGCCGGCTTCTCAGTGCTGCCATCGGTGGCGTGTCTCAAATCCTCGGCCGGCCCGTGCCGTGGGCCGAGGTTGGGTCTGACGGCAACGAGACCACTGTTTGCCCTGATGAGGTCGCGGCCGCGATCCTCCTGCAGGTCGAGGCCCTGTACGGGCCGAAAGGCAGCTCTCCCGATGTGAATAGTCGCGCTGTGCTGGCGCTGCTCACGCCTTATCGCATCAATATGGGGGTGTAGATGGACTATCCCGAGGCCGGCGAATTGGACAAGAGGGTGACCTTCCGCCGCCTGCAGCACATGCCCGCTGCGGGCGGTGGGATGACGGATGAATTCCCTGCGTCGTTCGATCGCTGGGCGAAGATCACTCCGGTGGGGACGGCAGCCTATCTGGCGGGCATGCAGATCGACGCCAAGGTGACGCATCGGATCGTGGTGCGCTTTCTCGAAGGTGTCGAGCGTGACTTCCAGATCGTGCACCGGAACGTCACCTATCGCGTTGAGCGCAGCGCGCCCCTCAAGGGTGGTCGCGAATTTACCGTCTTCGAGGTGGAGATGTTGATAAATGGCTAAGACTTCTGGCGTGCGTGCCGCAATGCATGTGGACGGATGGGATAGCTACAGGCGGCTGGACTTTGATCGCAAGGAGGTGCGCAAGGGATTCAGGCGTGTGGGGCGCCTTGTCCAGATCGCCGCCCGGAAGAGGATCCGGAAAGGTGCGGCGCTGCGAGATTATCCCGCTCGGCGTCGGGGCACGCTGGCGCGCAGCATCACCGTCAAAGTCAGCCGTCCGGGGTTTCTTGTGCGTGTGGCGCCATTCAAGACGCCGGCTATGGGTGAGGACTTCTACCCTGCATATCTCTTCTACGGGGTGACGGGCAAGCCCAGACGCAGAGACCGTCGGTCTCAGGCCAAGAATGGGAAGTGGCGTGTTAAGCCGCGCGGCAACTACATGACGGATGCTCTGGAGGAGCAGACCGGAAACATACGGTCGGTGCTCTCTGCAGCACTGGAACAAGCACTCAAGTAGGGGGGCGAAATGCGGATTTCTCCGGTGGTCGAGCACGTGAGGCAGCACGTACCGGCATTTGAGGGTCGCGTGGCCGGAGGGCTCGACACTGATGTGGTGATGGGTTCGGCCCACATGAAGCCGCCGGCGGCGTACATCATCCAAGCCGAGGACGATGCAGCCGAGCTGCAGTCGCAGACTTCGTATCTTCAGGAGATCCGCGATTCGATCGATATTGTGGTTGTTCTTGCCACGCGTAATGAACAAGGAAACCTCGAGGCCGAGTTGCTACACGAGATCCGGCGTCAGCTCTTCCTTGCGTTGGCAGGGTGGGAGCCTCACGAAGGATACGACGGCCTGATCTACAACGGCGGGGAATTGGTCCAATTGGACCGCTCGCGTTGCGTCTATCGATTCTCCTTTTCGGCAGCATTTACGCTCGGTCGCGCCGCCTTTGATGACAGGTCGGGACAGCCTGCGGAGACCTGGGAAGAATACGAGCGCGATCGGCTACCGCGATTTGCAGGTGGCACCCTGCATATCGACGCCATCGATCCAATGGCCGATCCGAACCTCAATAAGCCCGGCCCTGATGGCCGGATTGAACACGAAGTAAGAATGGAGTTGCCACATGGCGAAACCTGAAATTCACGTGGTGCCCGCGCCTGGCCGGACCGTTCCGGATCCTGCGCGCGGCGACTATCTGCCCATCGAGGGGCGCAAGGTGGTGCGCGATCTGTACTGGATTCGGCGCATCGATGACAAGGACGTGACCGTCTCCGATCCGGGGTCGGTCAAGAAGGCTGGGAGCAGCAACAAATGATCTCCTTCAATTCCATTCCCAGCGATCTGCGCGTGCCGCTGTTCTATGCCGAGATGGACAATTCGCAGGCAAACAGCGGCGCGACGCAACTGCGCCGCCTCATCGTGGCGCCGGCAAATGATAGCTCCACTGCCTCGACCGAGCTCGTCATCGCCAGTCAGGAAAGCGAGGTGCGTGCCCTGGCCGGCGTCGGATCTCCCCTTGCGCAAGCATATTCGGCGTGGCGCCGTTGCGATCCGATGGGCGAGGTCTGGGTCCTGCCGGTGAAGCTCGCGGCCGGCACTGCGGCGGCCGGCAAGGTGGTCGTGTCTGGCGTAGCCACAGAAGCCGGGGTTTTGAGCATCTACGTTGGCGACGAGCGCGTCCAGATCACGGTCGCCAGTGGCATGGCCGCGGCGGCAGTCGGCAGCGCGATCGCCTCGGCAGTAAACGGGAAGGGGCTGGGCGTGCAGGCGTCTGCATTGCCCGAAAGCGGCTCGGAGGTTACGCTCACTGCCACCTTCAAGGGGTTGCTCGGGAACGACATTCGGCTCGGCGTGAACCTTCGCGGCAGCGCGGGAGGAGAGCGAACGCCGGGCGGGTTGGAAATCGAAATTACCCAGCCCTCGGGCGGTGCCGGTGTCCCCGATGTGGAAGAGCTGCTCGCAAAGGTGGGTGATGCGGAGTTCGAATTCGTGTTCCAAACCTTCACCGATCCTGCTTCGCTCGACGCGTTCAAGACGTGGATGGACGACAGCAGCGGCCGCTGGTCGTGGAGCAAGATGCTGTACGGTCATGTCTACACTGCCCGACGAGGCACGTTGGGCGAGTTGGTCACGGAAGGTCGCGCCCGAAACGACCAGCACCTTACGGTTCATGGTTTTGAAATGCAGACGTCTGCACCGGCGTGGAAAGTCGGCGCCGCTTACGCGGCTCGCCAGGCTGTATTCATCACCGCTGACCCCGCCCGTCCAACGCAGACCGGCGAATTGACCGGAATTGCTCCACCCGCTGAGGGAAAGCGATTCCTGCTGACTGAGCGGCAGTCGCTCCTGTGGGCTGGGGTTGCGACGTCATACTGCACGGTGGACAGCGTGCGGATCGAGCGAGCCGTCACGACCTATCAGCGAAATGCGTATGGGCAGCCGGACGACTCCTATCTCGACAGCGAGACGATGCATCAGTCGGCGTACATCATTCGCTTTCTGAAGGGGCGCATTACGAGCAAGTACGGTCGGCATAAGCTTGCGAACGATGGGACCCGGTTCGGTGCTGGCCAGGCCATTGTGACGCCAAGCATTATTCGCAACGAGCTGATCGCGGCGTACAGTGCGCTCGAGCGCATGGGCATCGTGGAGAACATGGAGGCGTTTCAGGAGCATCTTATCGTCGAGCGCGACGCGCAGAATCCGAACCGTGTGAACATCCTGTTCCCGCCCGACTACGTCAACCAGCTGCGCGTCGTGGCGCTGCTCAATCAGTTCCGCCAGCAGTATCCCGACGCGTCGTAGACGCACGCAGTGTTTAGCAAAGGCCCGCCGAGCGCGGGCCTTTTTTTATTTGAAAGAGGAGTTTGACCATGGGCCAGAAGGTTGCCGGTACCGTCTATTTCAAAGTGGACGGCGAGCAGATTGAAGTAACCGGCGCGGCAGAAGCGCCGACCACGAACATCACGCGTGAAAGTCTGCGGCCGGGGTATTTCTCGGAAACGGATCGCGTGCCTTACCTGAAGGTTGACGCGCTGCATACGCCGGCGCTTTCACTGAGGAAGCTGCAGGACGCAACAGATATGACCGTGACCTGCGAATTCAAGAACGGGCGTACGTACGTCCTGTCGGGGGCGTACCAGGTCGGCGAGCCCGTGTCCACCGGTGATGACGGCAAGGTCCAACTGCAATTCGACGGAGTGGAAGGAGTCTGGCAATGACCGAAAACTTCGATCTGGCAAAGCCGATCAAGGCTCACAACGATGAATTGCGGAGCCTCAGTCTGCGCAGCTTGACGCCGGCAGACGCTCGAGCGGTCAAGGCGTTGCCGTACTACGTCGCGCCGGATGAGAGCGTGCGCATCGAACCGGAAGCGGCGTCGAAGTACATCGTGCGCATGGCAGGAATTCCGCTTAGTTCGGTGGATCAGCTGGATATGGCGGACTTCAATGCGCTGGCGTGGAAGGTGGCCGGTTTTTTCTTGAACTCGGCGTCGCAACATACGACCAGCTCCGACGCATCGTCTACGACGTCGCCTATTTCTGGCGGATCGACCCGGAAGTGACGATGGCGCGTCCGCTCGAGCTATTGCTCGAGCACGCGCTCGAGTGTGATCGGATCGCTAAGCCGAGTGAGGGGCGGGAGGGTTAGCACATGGCGGGAGAAAAGTTTCAGCTCAAGGCGCTGATTACGGGCGTGGATAAACTCTCGCCTACCTTAGCTGGCGCCAGAAAGAACGTGGCAGGATTTCGCAAGACGCTCGAATCGAGCAGTCTCGCGAAGGGCTTTAGTTTGGGTGATATAGCGAAGGGTGGCGCATTCGCGGCTCCCTTCATCGCCGGCGCAAAGGCGGCGATTGAATTTGAATCGGCAATGGCTGATGTGCGCAAGGTCGTCGACTTTGACACGCCGTCTCAGTTCAAGGAGATGGGGCAGGACGTCATTCGCATGTCGACGCGCTTGCCGATGGCGGCGAAGGATATCGCCGCTATCGTTGCTGCGGGCGGGCAGGCTGGATTGGCTCGAGGAGAGTTGACGAGGTTCGCCGAGGATGCAGTCAAGATGGGTGTCGCGTTCGACAGCACGGCTGAAGAGTCCGGCGACATGATGGCGAAATGGCGGACATCGTTCCGTATGACGCAGGACGAGGTCGTTGCGCTCGCCGACAAGATCAATTACCTGAGCAATAACGGCCCGGCATCCGCGAAGCAAATCTCTTCAATCGTTACGCGGATTGGTCCGCTGGGCGAGGTGGCGGGGCTTGCCTCCGGTCAGATCGCTGCGATGGGCGCGACGCTGGCGGGGATGGGCGTGCAGGAGGAGGTGGCGGCCACCGGCATGAAGAACTTCATGCTTACGCTGACTGCTGGTGCATCTGCAACAAAGCAACAGCAGCAGGTTTTCAAGGCGCTGCGAATGGACGCCAAGAAGGTCGCCGTAGACATGCAGAAGGATGCGCAGGGGACGATCGTTCGAATCCTGACAGCGATCAGCAAAGTCGACAAAACAAAGCAAGCCTCGGTTTTGCAGACGCTTTTTGGACGCGAGTCGATCGGCGCAATTGCCCCGATGTTGAACAACTTGGACTTGCTCAAGCGAAACCTCGCCAACGTCAGCGCTGAGACTGAGTATGCCGGCTCGATGAACAAGGAATATGAGGCGAGGGCGGCGACCACGGCGAACAACATTCAGCTCCTGCAAAACCGAGCGGTGGCTTTAGGGAACTCAATCGGTTCGGTACTGTTGCCGCCGATTAACGGCTTCATCGGGGCTGCGGGTCCGATGATAGATCGGGTGACGAGCCTGGTCCAACTGAATCCCTGGATGGTCAAGGGGGTTCTCGGCGCGGCACTGGCGTTCGGTGTCATTCGCGTCGCGATGGTCGGGGCTGCGTTCGCAATGAAGGCGCTCAATGCAGTCGTTGCGATGAGTCCGCTCGGCATGGTCGTACGGGGAATGGCATTGGCGGCTGGGTTTTTGCTCGCCAACTGGTCGACTGTGGGGCCTTGGTTCGCTGACCTATGGGGCAGCATTGAGGGCTTTGGAAACGCTGCCTGGCAAGGAATCCAGGGCGTTTGGTCTACGGTGGCGGGATTCTTCGATGGAATCTGGAGTGCAGTTGTCGCAGGTGCCGGCCTCGCGTGGGAAGGCCTAAAAGGAGCATTCCTGAACGCGACGCCGCTTGGCCTGGTTATGAAGAACTGGGAGCCGCTGGTCGGTTGGTTTAAGAATCTATGGGAACGCGTCAAGACCTACATTGAGCCGATAACTGGCGGTCTGCAATGGCTCAAGGACAAGGTGGGTGGGCTGTTCGGCGGCGGGGAAGCCGAGGCTGCAGCGCCGGCGAAGAACCGCGATGCCGCACGCTCTGGAGTCGGCGAACCTGACGGTATCAAGTTCGGCGAAAGCGTGCCGACATATAACGCACCTCGCGATGGCGGTATTGACGCTGGCTTAGACGCGCCAAAGATGGGCGAACGCTTGCCGGCGTATGAGGCCCCCCTAGAAGCCAAGGGCGGCGATGGAATGGCGGCGCGGGATCTTGGCAAAGTTGCACCGCCGACTTACACGGCTCCGAGTGAGGAAAGTGGTGGTGGACGGCAGCTGGGGCGAGTGGGGCAAAGCGTCGCTGCTCACCTGGCGGCCCGCGACCGCAGTGTTGGATTCGTCGCGGCTGGCCAGTATGCGCTCCCTCGGGAAATAGGTGGTGGTGGTGGCCAGGTGACGAAGGAAGTCGGCGAAAGCATGGCGGCGTACCTGGCTGCTCGAGAGCGCGGCGGCGGGGCCGGCCTGGCGGGTACGGTTAGTACTGCACAGCCTGCCAAGCTCGACGGAGATTTGCGGATCCGCTTCGAGGGCGCGCCGCAAGGTATGCGGGTGGAGAGCGTCAAAACCAATCAATCTGGCCTTAGCGTCACTCCGTCCGTCGGTTATCGAACGCTTGGCGAGGTAGGTTGATATGGGCTGGAAGGATGAAAAGCAAGAGGCCTCCTTTCGCGGGGTGCGGTTTCTAGTCGATCAGGATAGCGGACGGCGCGGACGCCGCACTGTGTTGCACGAGTACCCGAAGCGGGACGTGCCTATGGTGGAGGACATGGGCCTGGCAACGCAGAACTTCAAGTTTTCGGCCTGGGTAGCTGGGTTGGATTGCTTCAATCAACGTGACGCGTTGCTTAAGGCGCTCGAGGAGCCGGGGACTGGTGAGTTGGTGCATCCCTGGTACGGCCGCGTGGAGGTGGTGTGCACGAGCGTCGATGTGTCGCATTCGGAGGCCGAGGGCGGCGTAGTTCGATTTGATCTCGAGTTCGTCAAGGGCGTGTCTACGGCGTTTCCTGTTGGAACGGCCAACACGGCTGTGCGCACAGACCTCGCAGCGACCGGCGTGCAGACGTCTGCACTATCGCGCTTTCTGACTGCGGTAAGGACACTCAACCTTGCAAAGGCCCGAGTGAAGCTTGTGCTTGGGGCGCTGTTGGAAGTTCGAGAGTTTTTCAATCAGACGAGCTCGCCTCTGCGGGCGATCTTTCAAAGCGCTCAGCAGGTCTATGCGGAAGTCGCGACGAGGCCGGATACGTTCGCAACGCGCATCTTCTCGCTGGTGAATGACGCATCGAGGGAGTTCGGTGGATTCGGCAGTTCGGCGAAGGGTGAGGGTCTGATTTCGCTGCAAGGGATCGTTACGAAGAGCGACTCGGTTCGCGGACTAGGCGGTGTCAACCGTTCAAGCGAGCCGGTGACGGCGGCGCTGATTGGAAGCATTGTGGACCTAGCGAGGGATGCGCTCATTGTGGATGCGGTGCGTGACGTCTCCGTGTTGCCGGCCGGCAGCCCGCCACGACGCCCCTCTGTGATGGTCGCGGTCGACGCGGTGAAGCAGGACGCGGTTCGTGCGGATTCGAGCAATGGTCTAGAGCTGGCGGAGATTTTGCTTGGTGACCGGGTGCGTGACCTTCCAGTCGTGGATGACGTGAGAGTCGCCCGGGACGAATTGGCGGGTGCTATCTGGGGCGTGGCTCTAGACGCACCCCCTGGGCACTATGAGGTGCTGGCGGCAGCTCGCCAGTCTGCTGGTCGCCATTTGGATGTGGTGGGATTGAGAGGTCTACGGCTGAAGAGCTATGTGCCAGTGTCGATCATGCCAGGGCTTGTCCTCGCGTATCGCGAGTACGCAGATGCGACACGAGCTGGAGAGATTGTTGCGCGCAACCGGGTTGCGCATCCGGGCTTCTTGCCCGCGCGAGAGCTAAAGCTAATTGGAGGTGGGCGTGGGGGAGCACGTTGATCCGGAGAATTTGGTCACGTTAACGGTGGATGGTCAGGACTACAGCGGTTGGAAAGAGATCCAGATTGGCGCCGGGATCGAACGCCTAGCGCGTGATTTCACACTGTCGATTACCTGGCGTTGGCCTGGCAGTACAGAGAGGCCGATTCGAATTCGACAGGGCGCGCGGTGTGAGGTGAGGATCGGGCGTGATCTGGTTCTGACGGGATATGTTTTTGCTACGCCTATTCGGTACTCCGCTACGGAGGTAACTGTGTCAGTGGCCGGACGCTCACTGACAGCCGATCTTATCGATTGCACGGTGGACGAGAAGCCTGGACAGTGGCGTGGGCAATCCGTAGCCGAAATCGTGCGGTCGTTGGCTGGTTCGTATGGTGTCGCGGTGGTTGATGAGATACGAGATGGCGCGGTGGTCGCTGACCACAGCGTGGAGCCGACCGAGACGGTCTTCGAATCAATAGACCGTCTGTTGAGCCTATCTGAGCTCTTTGCTACCGACGACGGCAAAGGGCGATTGGTCATGGCTCGGCCTGGCAGTGAAGGGCGAGCTACCGACGCTTTGATCCTGGGCGAGAACATCAAGGAGGGGGATGCGGGGCTTGACTTTGCCAACCTGTATTCGGAGTACCGATGTGTCGGTCAGAGGTCGGGATCCGATCAAGAGTTTGCTGCAGCTGCATCTGAGGTTTCGGCTCGTGTGACGGATGGGCGTGTCGAGCGTCGCCGCATGCTCAAGGTGAATCCGAGCGGACAGATTACGCCAGCTCTAGCGCAGCGCCGGGTCGAGTGGGAGCGGGACTACCGACTTAGCCGGGCGCTGAAGGTCTCCTATGTGGTTCAGGGGTGGCGGCAGAGTGATGGTTCCCTGTGGCGGCCGAATCTCATCGGGCGCGTGCGGGACGACCTGATCGGCTTTGATCGCGACATGCTGATCGTCGAGGTCTCTTACGTGCTCGGGGACGGGGGGATGGTGTCGCGTATGACGTTAGCGCCGCCCGAAGGGTTCATTCCTGAGCCCACGCATAAGAAGGGAAGGAAACGCAAGAAAGGCAAGGGCGGCGACGCCTTCGAGTACTTGCTGGCAGAAGATTGGGAGGAATCATCATGAGCGCCCTAGGTGACGCATTGAGGAATGTTGTGGTGCGCGGAGTCGTGGCCGTGGTGGACGCTGGGCGAAAGTTGCAAGCCATTCAAGTTCGGCTCACTGCCGGCGAAGTGAAGGGCGACGTTGAGCATTTTGAACCGTACGGTTGGTCCTCGCACCCGCACCCCGGCGCGGAGGCGGTCGTGGCCTTTATTGGTGGAGACCGCTCTCATGGTGTGGCTCTTTGTCTGGCAGACCGCAGATATAGGCTTGTCGGATTGGAGGCGGGTGAGGTGGCGATATTTTCGGATGAGGGCGACTCGGTCGTGCTCAAGCGCGGGCGCGTCGTTGAGGTCACAACCGAGACGTTTCGACTTAACGCGACGCGCTGTGAGCTAAATGCGCCAGAGGGAATCGTGTTGAACACGAAGCTCGTCTCGGCCACGGGGGGGGTTAAAGCAGTTGAGGACATTGTGGCCGGCAAGACGAGCGTTCAAGACCATCGGCATACGGACGTGCAGCCCGGTTCCGGAACGAGTGGAGGGCCAGTGTGATGGATATCCGACTCGTATCGGGCGTTACTACCCCGCTCGGGCGGGCCGTCGTGATTAGCCTTTTTACCTGGCGCCGCGCGCTGGACAGCGACCCGGTCGACGATTCCGATCTGCAAGGCTGGTGGGGTGACTCGTTCCCGACCCGCGCAGACGATCGCATCGGGTCGCGTCTCTGGCTGTTGCGACGGCGTACGCTGACCGATCAGACGCGCATTGACGCGATCGCCTATGCGCGCGAGTCGCTGCAATGGTTGATTGAGGACAGCATCCTCGCCAGTGTCGAGGTCGAGGCTGAACGGCAGGGACGGGAGCGCCTGGCGATGCGCGTCGTTGGGATGCGTATCGACGGCGGCCGCGAGTTGCTCGCTGACTTCAACGATATTTGGCAGGTGATAAAAAATGCCTTTTGATATTCCTTCGCTTCCCGTGTTGGTGTCGCGTACGGACGGCGATCTGTCGGCGCTGGCGGAATCTGCGCTTCGTCGGTCAGACCAGCAGGTACTGTCACGCTGCCATGCCGGTGCGACGTATGGCCTTTATGGCTACTTGGGGTGGCTGTCGCGCCAGATCTTGCCGGACACATGCGATGAGGATGTCCTAGCGCGGTGGGCGGCTATGAAAGTAGTGCCGCGTACTCCGGCGTCAAGTGCCTCCGGCAATGTGATGATGCGTGGCGCTCCTCAGTCAGTGCTTGACGCTGGCGCGCTTCTTCAATCCCAAGATGGTCGGCAATACGCCACGACCCAGACGGTAGTTTTCACGTCCGAGCTCGAGCACGTTCCCGTTCGTGCGGTAGTTCCTGGAAGTGCAGGGAATGGGCCGGCCCGCATGGCGTTGTCATTGGTATCGCCAAATGTTGGGGTGCGGGACCAGGGGGAAGTCGCGCCAGAAGGATTGACTGCTGGGACAGATGAAGAGCGGCTCGAGGCTTGGCGAGCGCGAGTAATTGCGGATTTTCGGCGCGTGCCTCATGGCGGCGATGAGCAGGACTACGAGAGCTGGGCAACGGAGGTGCCTGGGGTTACACGCGCATGGGCGCGTGGCAATCATCTGGGGCTCGGCACGGTCGCGGTGTTCTTTGTTCGTGACAACGACACAGACCCGATCCCGGGCATGGAGGCCATTGCTGCGGTTCAGGCGCATCTTGAGTCAAAGCGGCCGGTAACTGCGGAAGTCTATGCGCTCGCACCGCAATCGTTACCGGTCCACTATCGAATCGCGCTCACGCCTGACAGCGCAACGCTCCGCGCGAGAGTCGAGGCGGCGCTTCGGGATCTCCACCTGAGGGAGGCGGATTTGGGCCAGCGATTTGTCTGGACGCACATTGGCGAAACGATTAGCGGGACGCCAGGGGAAGAGGATCATCGGCTGGTGGCTCCGGCGGCGGACGTAGTGCCGGCGGAAAACCAGCTGCCGACGTTCGGGGGTGTGGAATGGCTGTGAGGTCTGAGCAGGACTATCGAGCGCAGCTCCTCGCCCTTCTACCGCCCGGCCCTGCGTGGGACCTCGAGGCTGTGCCCGAGCTGGTCGCGGTACTCGAATCTCTCGCTCAAGAGTTCGCGCGGGTGGACGCTCGTTCGGGGGACTTGTTGGGGGAGATGGTGCCGTCTGGGGTCCGTGAGCTTCTGTCGGACTGGGAGCGCGTCCTGGGCCTTCCCGACCCTTGCCTCGGTGCGGAGGGTGGGTTCGCAGAGCGACGGGCAGAGGTTGTCCGGCGCTTCGGGGAGGTTGGTCGACAGGACCCTCTCTACTTCGTAGAGCTTGCACGCAAGCTCGGCTATCCCGCCGCTTGGGTCGAGGAGTACAGAGCGCCAAGATTTGGGCGCTCGATCTTCGGGCTTGCGCGGTTCGGAACCCGCCGCCAACAGTTCATGTGGAAATTTCACCTCGGCGAGCGCCGACCTGGCGGTGCGCGGTTTGGCATTACGCAGTGGGGCGAGCGCTTCGGGGCCAATCCCAACAACATCATTGAGTGCATTGTGCGGCGCTACAGGCCCGCGCATACGCACGTCATATTTGAGTATCAGTGAGGTAACAGATGGATTATCCGAAAAGTGTCCCTGGCGTAGGGTTGGTTGCCGGTAAGTTCGTGAACGAGGACCCGGTCGCCGGCAGGGCTGGGTCATTGATTCCGGCGGAATGGGGAAATGCGACAACGGACGAGCTGTTGGCGGTGATCGCGGCGGCAGGGCTGCAGCCCACGGAGGCGGACAACGGCCAGTTGTTCAAGGCGATCGATCGCCTCATCGCTATGTCCGTTGCCAGTCGACCTTTGGTGTACTCGATCAACCAGCTGCCGAATCAGAACGTGGGGCCGGTGGTGGTGGCCGAATGTGCCGCAGTTTGGATCTGGTCGGCGTCGGGCTTCTTCACTGGCTACCGGTCGCCGCTGTGTGGCCGGCCGGTGGACGGACATACCGCGATTCCGCTGGTAAGCGAGGTGGACGCGGTCGGCGGCGTGCTGTCCAAGACAGCGTACGCCCGGCTTTGGGGGTATGCCCGGGAAAACAACCTGGTCGTTTCACAGGCGACCTGGTCGGCGAATGTGGGCGCGCACTACTTCGTGGACGTCGACGCCAACACCTTCCGGGTTCCAGATCTGCGCAATATGTTCCGCCGTTTCACCGGAACTGACGCTGACACTGCAAATGCGAGAGCGCTGGGTAGCCTCCAAAGCTCGCAGCTTCAGGCTCACGCGCACAATCTTCGATACAGCAATACGGCGGCGAACTGGG
>NZ_QWFB01000007.1:0-50452 GCF_003576205.1 Achromobacter sp. K91
CGAAGTGGAAGCGCAGTTGCTGTCGCAGCCGGAAGTCAGGGAGGCGGTGGTGGTGGCGCGCGACGGGCCGGGCGGAGCACGGCTGGTGGGTTATGTGTCAGCGCAGGTCGGAAACACCGTCGACGTCGGAGAACTGAGGGAGCGTCTGGGTCGGCAGTTGCCGGACTACATGGTGCCTGGCGCGATCGTGGTGCTGGAAAGCCTGCCGCTCAATGCCAACGGCAAGGTGGACAGGAAGGCGCTGCCCGAGCCCGGGCTGGAGAGCATGCGGGCGTACGAGGCGCCGCAGGGCGAGGTGGAGCAGGTCTTGGCGGCGATCTGGTCGGAGGTGCTGGGAGTCGAGCGCGTGGGGCGCCAGGACAACTTCTTTGAGTTGGGTGGGCATTCGCTACTGGCGCTAAGCGTCCTGGAACGCATGCGTACGCAGGGTTTGGCCGTGCAGGTGCGTACGCTGTTTCAGCAGCCTGAGCTGGCGGGTCTTGCGCAAGCCGTTGCGCAGGCTGAGGATCGGCATGACGTCGTTGTTCCACCCAATTTGATCCCGGCTGGCTGCACTGCAATCGAGCCGGAGATGTTGACCCTGCTGGAGCTTGATGCGCGGGAGATAGGATGGATCGAGGCGGTGGTGCCCGGAGGTGCGGTAAACATCCAGGACATCTATCCGCTGGCGCCGCTGCAAGAAGGCATCCTGTTCCATCACGTGCTGGAGCAACAGGGCGATGCCTACGTGACTCCCTGCCTGTTGAGCTTTGACAGCCGGGAGCGACTGGAGCGCTTCATCGACAGCTTCAACCGGGTGATCGCGCGCCACGACATTCTGCGCACGGCGGTACTGTGGGAAGGATTGAGGGAGCCGGTGCAAGTCGTTCAGCGACAAGCGCATTTGCAGATCGAGTGGTTGCAGGAGGCCGACACGGACAGTGCCGCCGATCGGCTGAATGCGCATGTCGATCCACGTCGCCATCGTATCGATGTGCGCCAAGCTCCGATGATTCGCGCGGTAGCCGCGCGGGATACGGTACAAGGACGTTGGCTGCTGCAACTGCCCAGCCATCATCTGGTGCTGGATCACACGACGTTGGAACTGATAGTCCAAGAGATTGCACAGATCCAGCAAGGCCAGGAGGCCGCGTTACCCGTGCCCGTGCCGTTCCGGCGCTTTGTCGCCCAGGCGAGACTGGGCATCAGCCGGGCCGAACATGAAGCCTTCTTCACCAAGATGCTGGGGGAGGTGGATGAGCCGACGGCGCCGTTCGGACTGCTGGACGTGCAGGGCGACGGCAGCGAGATAGAAGAAGAGAAGCTGACGCTGGAAGCAGAACTGTGCGCCGATATCCGTCGGCAAGCGCAGCGCCATGGCGTGAGCGCAGCCAGCCTGTTCCATCTGGCTTGGGCGTTGGTGCTTGCCAAGACGACGGGCAAAGCCGACGTGGTGTTCGGCACCGTGCTGTTCGGACGGATGCAGGGTGGGGAGGGGGCCGAACGAGCCTTGGGAATGTTCATCAATACGCTTCCGATCCGCGTCAAGCTGAGCGGCCGTAGCGTACAGCAATGTCTACGCGAGGTTCATGCAGGGCTGACGGGCCTGATGCATCATGAACATGCCAGTCTGTCGCTGGCTCAACGCTGCAGCGGGATGCCGGGCGGGGCGCCATTGTTCTCGGCCTTGCTCAACTACCGCTACAACGTGGCGCCCGACATCGACGCAACGACGCCTGGCTGGGAGGGGATGACGGCTCTGGGCGGCGAAGAACGCACGAACTACCCAATCTCCATGTCAGTGGATGATCTGGGCCGTGGCTTCGTGTTGGTGAGTCAGGCGCACAGATCCGTAGGCGCGCAACCGCAGTGCGAGTATATGAAGGCGGCACTGGCGGGTATGGTGAAGGCGCTGTCGAACGGTCAGCAGCAGGCAATTGGTGAAGTGGAGCTGCTCACCGATTTCGAGCAGCAACGACTTCAGCGGTGGGCGGAGAATACAAGACATTACCCTGCAGTGGAGCCGGTGCACCGGTTGATTGAGCAACAGGCGCGAGAACGCCCGCACGCGACCGCGCTGGTGTTTGGAAGAGAGTCGCTCAGCTACGGAGAGCTTAACGAACAGGCCAATCGCGTGGCGCACCGCTTGACGCGACTTGGAGTCGGGCCAGAGGTGAAGGTTGGAATCGCGGTGGAACGTTCCACCGAGATGGTGGTGGGGCTGCTGGCGATCCTGAAGGCGGGTGGCGCCTACGTGCCGCTGGATCCGGAATACCCGGTCGAACGTCTGGCCTACATGATGGATGACAGCGGGATCCGGTTACTGTTGACGCAGCGCGCGGTGAGGAATCGCCTGCCGACGCTGCACGGGCTGACGGTGCTGGAGTTTGATGGGCTGGACGTGAAGGACGAACCTGGACACGATCCGCAGGTCCCGATCCACGCAGAGAACCTCGCATACGTGATCTATACCTCGGGATCCACGGGGCGCCCCAAAGGCGCATCGATCTGCCATGACGCGTTGAGTCGCTGCATGACGTGGATGCAAGAGATGTATGCCTTGACAGCAGCCGACGCCGTGTTGCACAAGGCGCCGTTCAGTTTCGATGTGTCGGTGTGGGAAATATTCTGGCCCTTGACCGTTGGTGTGCGACTGGTGGTGGCTAATCCGGGAGATCATCGTGATCCGCAGCGGATCATTGATCTGATCGTCAAACACGAGATCACGACACTCAACTTTGTGCCGGCGATGTTGCAAGCGTTCCTGGACCAGGCAGGTATCGAGAAGCAGACACGGCTACGCTACGTGATATGCGGTGGCGATGCCATGCCGCTTACCACGCAGCGGGAGGTGCTACGGCGGCTCACGGGTGTAAGTCTGCAGAACCTGTACGGTCCGACGGAGACGACCATTCATGTCACACAATGGACGTGCCAAGAAGAAGGGAACAACCTGGTGCCGATAGGGAGGCCGATTTCGGGGACACGGGCCTACGTGCTCGATGAATCTCTGAAATGGGCGCCCCAGGGTGTGGCCGGCGAACTGTATATTGGCGGTGAACTGTTGGGCCGCGGCTACCTGGGACGGCCAGGGTTAAGCGCGGAGCGCTTTGTTGCGGATCCGTTTGACGAGGTCGGCGCCCGACTGTATCGCACCGGTGATCTGATGCGGTGGAATGCCGAGGGCCAGTTGGAATACCTGGGGCGGATCGACCATCAGGTCAAGATTCGAGGGGTGCGCATCGAATTGGGCGAAGTGGAAGCACGGTTGCTATCGCAGGCGGAGGTGAGAGAAGCGGTGGTAGTAGCGCGCGACGGGCCTGGCGGGGCGCGCCTGGTTGGCTACGTGTCGCTGCAAGCCGGGATGACCGTCCAAGCAGGGGAGCTGAGGGAGCGTTTAGGTCGGCAGTTGCCGGACTACATGGTGCCCAGTGCGATCGTGGTAGTGGAAAGTTTGCCACTCAATGCCAATGGCAAAGTGGACAGAAAAGCGCTACCAGAATCACGAATGGAGAGCGCTCGGGCCTACGAGGCGCCGCAGGGCGAGGCAGAAGAGGCGTTGGCAGCAATGTGGTCCGAGGTACTGGGAGTCGAACGGGTTGGGCGCTACGACAACTTCTTCGAGTTGGGCGGTAATTCGCTGACGGCGCTGCAGCTTGTACGACTCGCGGCCAAATTTCACGGAAGACGGTTTACGTTGCGGGACGTTTTTTCCAGGCCCAGCTTGGCTGGGTTGGCTGGGGAGGAAGCACGTTCCTGCAGCAGTGTTCCTCTGAATACGGTGACGACGCCCCTGCGCACGCTGTTTGTTATGCATGACGGTTGGGGTAATTTGCTGGACTACACCACGCTGGCGCTTACGTTGGAGTCGAGCAACTGCGCTGTGATCGGAATACCATATTCGGCAGATTCTCTGAGGGCGCCGAATGATCTGATGCAGCTTGCGGATCGGTATGCTGCTGCAATCGTCGAGTCGGGTCAAAATGGGCCATTTCTGCTTGCGGGTTGGTCCATGGGGGGAGCCCTCGCCGTTTTGGCGGCCCAGTCGCTTGAGCGCAACGGTCATGCGGTAGAGTTCGTGGGGGCAATTGATCCTTTTGTTCCTGTTGCGCGAAGAGACGAGGGGACCATCGGCTACGAGACCGAATTGCGGGAGTTTCTGGGGATCTTGTTGCCGCAAAACCAACACGAGCGTCTACTGAGTAATCGAACGCTGCAGGGGCTGCTTGACCAAGCCTATCGTGATCCCGAGGCGTTGATCCCCATGCTGAAGGTTTTGCTTACTCACACGGACACCGGTGACTTGCACTGGTATGGAGCGCTGGGGGAAGAAGCGCTGGCAAGAATGTTCCTGGCAGGGCGAAATCTTCGTGCGGCGGGGAACAAGCCGTACCCGGGTATCGAGCTGGATGGACGCGTCAAGGTATGGTGGGCCGAGGATACGGCACCTCAAGAAAGGGCAGCGTTCACAACTTGGGTCAAGTCTCACCTTTCCATTGCCGAAAGTACGTTGGCGGCGGATCACTTTCTTATCGTACGAACTCCGACTCTATTTGACCAAATGCGTCGAGAGCTGCGTCTGATGCGATAGGAGAAGGACGGAGAAGGAGCACCTGCTACTGCAAAGGGGCGGGTGTTATTCGATGGCGGTGTTGTTTGGGGCCAGCGGTTTGCAGATCACCCGGAGGGGGCGACCATTTATGAATGTCGATCCGAGGCAACGCGGAGCTGGCGGAGTGTCAGCGTTTTTTGTTTTAGAGATAGAAGCCTGATCGTTATTCGATCAGGCCAGTTGATGCTATCTCAATGATATGGGGCGGTGAAGCATTCGGTACAAATGACAGCGAACTGGTTAATAGTAGCCTTCCTGTCGTATGTGGCGCCGCCCTGGTTCCAGTGATGTTGCGCAGGACCAGCCACATGACACTCCCCGGAAGACTAAGTGCAGGTGCAATGTTCTGGCGAGTTTCCGTCTAGCGTACCGTGCCTATGAAGGAGCAGATCTTCACCACCTGTAGGTCACTGTTCCCAGCACTTTGCGAGGGTCGCCATAGAAGCACCCGTAAGTGCAAGACGCGATGTAAGTCTTGTCGGTCAGATTCGTCACGTTAAGCGCCAGTTTCCATGGGCCTGTTGTATAGCTGACCATCGCGTCGAACAACGTGAAAGCTGGCACACTTGCATTTCCCCAGTCGCCTCGGCCACGGGCTACGGCCGAACCGACGTAACGTATGCCGGCGCCTGCCTTCAGCCCGGGCAGTCCAAACTCCCCAAAGCTATAGTCGCCCCATAGCGAAAACTGGTTGTATGCAACGCCTTCCGTGCGCTTGCCTTTTTCTTCGGGTGTGAGCGGACTGCTTTCAAGCGTGCGGGCATCGGTGTAGGCATAGGCCAAAATGAGGTTTGCCTGCCGCCCGATCCTGGCCTTCATTTCGAGTTCAAAGCCGCGCGAACGGACTTTGCCGAACTGGACGGAGTAGTCGGGGTCTACCGGATCGGTGACCAGCATATCGGTCTGGGTGAGATCGTAAATGGCGGTCGAGATCAGCATGTCACCCTCGGGCTGGTATCGCAAACCCAGTTCCCATTGTTCGCCGCGAGTGGGTTTGAACCTTTCCCTGTTACGGTCAGTGCCGGATTGGGGTTCGAACGACTGGCTGAAGCTCACGTAGGGCGCCAAGCCGTTGTCTGCCAGGTAAACCAGCCCGACGCGGCCCGTAAAGGCATGGCTCTTCTCGTTGTCGGTGATGATCTCGTCCGTGAAAAATGCGCGTTCACTGTTCCGTGCCTTGTCATACCGCCCTCCCAGAAGCACCACCCACCTGTCAGCGATTTTCGCCTGATTCTGAGCGTAAATGCCGAGTTGGGCGCGATTGTCCTTCCATGAATAGTCCAGTGGCTCTGGCGTGCCCAAGCTTCCGCCATATAAAGGATCAAATACGTCAAGCTCCGGGGCGGTTCGCCTGTAGCGTTCGGATTCATGGTGCTGGGATGTGTAGTCAAATCCGAGCAAACTAGTGTGGCTGATGTTTCCTGTACTCCACTTGTACTGCAACGATGTATCCATGACGACGGCGCGCGAGCGATCCTGCCTGTCTATCGAATTGCGTCTGATCAATGTTCTTAGGTCACTCGCAATTCCACGGTCCCATGTTGAAGGATAGTTATTGTTGGCGTCAAAATAACGCGCGCTGTTTCGCAATACGAGATCGTTCGTCAAGGCATGCTCAAAGAGATAGCCGATTGAGCGTCGTGTTACCTCGAAATCGTCGTAATCTGGCTCACCCACGAAGCGGCTGCGTGAAATCTTGCCATTTGGATTGGACAGAATTGTTCCCTCTGCGGGTAAACCATAGACATATGTCGTACGGTCACGTTGATATTCCGACAGCAGCGTTAGCGAAGTTCCGGCGCTTGGTTGCCATTTCAAAGCGGGGGCTATGTAGGTTCGATCGTCAGGTACGTAGTCGGTGAAACTGTCGCTGTCACGTTTCAACGCGGTCAGTCGATATGACCATGCGCCGTCTTCGGTTAACGCGCCGCTAAAATCTCCTGAAATCTGCTTGCGATTGAAGGATCCCATGTCGACGTTCAATTCATGAAGAGGGTCGGTGGTTGGCCGCTTGCTGACAGTATTGATGATGCCCCCTGGGGCAGCGGTACCGTAGAGTACGGAGGGAGCTCCCTTGAGCAATTCGATGCGTTCCAGGCCGTAGGGCTCCTGCAGGCCGTTGTAGGTGTTGACGTTGTATTTCATTCCGTCGCGGTAGAAGCTCCCGTTTTGGGGGTTCATTACGAACCCACGAAGAAGGAAGGACTCGCTAGTCCGATCTGCGCCCTCGAGGCGAACGACTCCGGCGGTATAGTTGAGGGCATTCATCAGGTCGGCCGCCTTGCGCGTTTCGATTTCCTCCGCGCCGATCACGGAGATCGACTGTGGAGTTTCGATGATCGGTGTGTCGGTCTTGGTTCCGGTCGCGCTGCGCTTGGCGACATAGCCATTGATTGGTCCGCTTGCGCTTTCTGATTCTGCCTCCACGGCTACGGCTGGCAGTATCGTTACCGCCCCAACCGACGGAGGGGGACTGAATGCGGTATTGGGTGCTTGCGCTGCTGCAATGCCGGTTACTGAATTGTCTGCCGTGGCGGCTTGGGCGCGAACTATCCCCGGATCGCTCAGCGTTAGGGAGATGGCGACGGTGAGTAGTGCCGGGTTGAAGCGGATGTACGGGAGACACATTGAGGTCGGTTCCTTGGATGATAGGCAACTAGAAGTAAGTCGACTATGTTCAAGACGAACGATCGTCGCGGATGTACACCCTTTCCGGGATTTTTTGCTTACAGGGGTAGCTGACGGCTTGACGTTTCAGGTGCCCGCAGCATGCGGAGCGGGCTTCGCTTGTCCATCTGATCCTCTGGTCTAGGTACTCAACGAAGTTGCCATACCGGGCCCTTAAGTTCTTGGAATCCGATCAGCAGGACCAAGCACCTGTCTGACGACAGGGCCCAAGAGAACGACGGTGCGATGTAGTCGCCCGAATTGTTCGACTTTGTGCTTAGCCATAGCCTGGCGTTCGCAGTTCATCGATATGTTGGTAGGCGATGGGGATATCGACCGCCCGGATGCTTAGCATCCGAAATCGACACTGTCATTTCCATGGGACTCCGACGTGATCTGGAGCAGGTCAGCGTGCGCCAACCGTAGCCCGCTGCTCTACAGGCCGCCCGGCCGCCAACAACGCCGTACCGATCTCCCCCGTGCGCACCGCCGTCACCGATAGCAGCGTGTCGCTCAACCCGTGCGTCGGTTCGCTGGCACCCTGCATGAAGATGGCGGGATGGAAATCCTGCGAGGTCTGGATCCGGTATTGACGGTCGATATCGAAGTCGCCGAGGTAGGGCGCTAGCGCGGCCAGCAGGGTCTTGTGCTGCTGACGCTCGTAGCCTGTGGCCAGCACCACTGCGTCGTAGCGGATGGTGTCGCCCGGTCCGTCGGCCGTTTCGTTGAGCGTCAGATGGACCCCATGTTCATCGGCGCGGGCGGCCGCGACCTCGCGCTGCGGCAGGATCCGGTGCCGCGCCTGCGCCTTGACCTTCTGTTCGTAGAGAACCTTGAACAGCTGCTGGATCAGTTCCAGGTCCGGGCTGGCATAGTTGGTATGGCGGAACTCGCGCAGCAGTTCCTGGCGTTCGGCCGGGGTGCGGCTGTATATATGGTCGACGAAGCCGGTGTTGAAGATTTCGTTGACAAAGGGGCTGTCGTCGGCTGGCTTGATGGTCCGCGCACGCATGATGAGATCGACCTGGGGAGCCCCAGGCCGGCCATGAAGATCCATGAATATTTCAGCGGCGCTCTGGCCGGCGCCGATGACGGCGATCTTTCCGGCCTGGGCGTTGGCGGCAATGCGGTCCAGGTAGCGGTGGGAGTGAAAGATTCGGGGATCGTCGCGTAAGGAGCGAAAGCTCTCGGGGATCCGGGCAGTGCCGCCCACGCTTACCACCAGGTTGCGGGCCAGGCGCTCGTGTACTTCCCCGGTCTGGTCGCGCGAGCGCACGCGCAGCACGCTGACCACATTGCCGCGCTTCTCGGGCAATACCTCGAACACGCTTTCGCCGTAGATGCAACGGTCTGCGAAGCGGCTCGCTGCCCACGCGAAGTAGTCGCTGAATTCGTGGCGGCTGGGGAAGAATGTCTTGAGATTGATGAAGTCCTGCAGCCGGCCCTTCTCGTGCAGATAGTTGACGAAGGTGTAGGGGCTGCACGGATTGCGCAGCGTGGCCAGATCCTTGAGGAAGGATACCTGCATGTGCGCATGGTCGAGCGCCATGTCGGAATGCCAGGCGAACTCCGCCTGGCGTTCGATGAAGAGCGAACTGAGGCTCGGGCCGCCGGCTTGCCGCTGTTCCTCCAGGGCGATCGCCAGGGCGAGATTGGACGGGCCGAAGCCGATGCCGATGAGGTCATGAATGGCCAATGGCGCACTCCTTGGTCTGATTGGGTAGGCACTGCACGGGGCCGTGTTGCGTGCAAGCGGACCGGGAGGCCGGGTCGCAGATATCTAGACGAGGTGTTATGAAGTTTGTTTAGTGGGGTCGACCGGCTGCTCGACGCCTCATGGACCGGCGTTCTTGCCTGTCGGTTTCTTGTCAATCTGATGTTCCGGCGCCAAGGGGCAGGCACCGCAATAGCTCCGCCTTGGCAAGCGATGGAATAGGCAGCATTGGCGGTGCAGTAGGAGGGGCGTCGTGGCACCGTCCTCCGTGCGCACGGAGACGCGCTGTCGGCCAAAAAGGGGATTGGGGGGGCCGTCAGGACGAAGCGGACGCTGCAGCAGGATTTGCTTGTCCAGGGCGATCCGTTCGGCGTTGCCGGTCAATGCCAGCGCTTGGTCAAGTATGGCCTCCAGATGGCGCGCCGTGTTCCCCCAAAGGATTTTCTCGGCGACGCGTGTCTGTCGGCTGAGGGCCTTGAAGAGCGGATCGAGGTGCGCGTCCAGCAGGAGGCCGTAGCGGACCGCCGGCGGGCTGGCAGGCGCTGCGCTGCCTTCATGGCGAATGTGAAAGCGGATCGGAGCGCCGAAGTCGTTCAGGCTCAGTGCAACGTCTTCGGCCCGCATGGGGAAGACATGTTGCAGCACGCTTGCCGCGGCGGCTGTCGCGGGCAGCAAGGTCCACAGGTAATCGAGACTCCAGGCCGAGGCGGCAGCCCGCAGGTCATTGCCCGAGACGTTCAGATGCGCGGCATAGCGTCGCAGCGTGGCGTCGAGCAGCGCGTCGCTGGCCAGCAGGCGCGCAACAGGAACCGCCCCGGCCGGCCATTCAGCGGCGCAATGCAGCGTCTCCGCATAGGGGGCCCAGTCACCCTGGAACAGCGGAGAAAGCAGGGGAATCACCGCCGCTTCCCGTACATGACGAGGCTCAAAAGCGATACCGTGCGTTGAGAACGACGGTCCGTTCCTGGCCATACTGGCACTGGCTGCCATCGCCGACCGACTGGTAGCAAGTTGCGACATACTCCTTGTCGGCCAGGTTCTGGACGTTCAGCGCGAAGCGCCAGGGTCCTGTGTCGTATTGCAGGGCGGCGTCAAAGAGTGTGAACGACGGCGTTTTCCAGGTGTTGGCTTCGTCGTTGTAGACGGATCCGACATAGCGCACGCCAATCCCGATGCCGAGGCCGCGCAGCACGGAGTCCGGCAGGCGGTAGTTCAACCAGGCCGATGCCATCTGCTTTGGCGTCGCTGTCGGCACCTTGCCCTTATCGGGGCCGTTGCTGTCGGTGATCTTGACGGCGCCGTAGGTGTAGGTGGCGATGAGGTCCATGCCGGGGGCCAAGGCCGCTTTTGCTTCCAGTTCGATGCCCCGCGACCGCACGGCGCCGTTCTGTGTCTGATAGTCGGGGTTCGTCGTGTCCACCGTCAGCGCATTGGTCTTGCGCAGGTCGTACAAGGCGACCGTGTACAAGCTGCGTCCGTTGTCGGGGGTGAATTTCAGGCCCACTTCGTATTGTTTGGCTTCCGTAGGCTTGAAGGGCGTATTGTCGGCATCGCGTCCGACGGTCGGCAGGAACGACTCGGCATAGCTGAAATATGGCGTCCAACCCGTGCCGGTGAGATAGCTGATCCCGAGGCGCTTGGTGAACTTGTTGTCTCTCTGCGTGGTATCGGTTTCCGTCAGACGATCGAGGGATCTCAACGTTGTCCAGTCCATGCGTCCACCCAGCGTGATCAGCCAGTGTGGCGTCAATTTGATCTGGTCCTGCACGTACAGCCCGAGTTGACGCAAGCGCTGCTTGGAGTCGTCGAAGTCCGCGATCGGCGACACCGTCACGGGCTGGCCGTACACAGGGTCGTAGATGTCGAGCGGTCCCGTCTCGCCCGTGTAGACCCGCCTGGCATTGTTCTGCCTTTCTGCGTCCAGGCCGAACAGCAACGTGTGCGCGATGCTGCCGGTCTTGACCTGGCCTTCGACCTGCGTGTCTATCGCAATTTGTTGGTTTTCGTCCTTGAACTTGCGTACCTGGCGTTGCATGGTCCTGCCATCGTCCTCCAGGCTGAGCGACATGATGCGACGATAGGTCACGTCGACCTCGGACAAACGCGTGTTCTGGCGCAGGGTCCAGGCGCTGCTCAGCTTGTGCTCGAACAGGTAGCCGACGGTAGCCTGGTACTGATCGAAGCCCGAATACCCGGGTTCGCCTTCGAGCAGCGACGCGGATTTCCGGGTCGACGCACCGGGCGGTGCATAGCGGAATGCAAACCCGTCGTTGCGATCGCGGAGGAATTCGGACAGCAGCGTCAGCGAGGTGTCCGGGGTCGGTTTCCAGGTAAGCGATGGCGCCAGATAGCGGCGCGTGTTCGAGACTTCATCACCGCTGGCATACCTGTCCTGCGTGTCCGCGTTCATCCCGAGGCCGATGATCCGATACAGGATCCGTTCCTCTTGGTCCAGCGCGCCGCCCACGTCCACAGCAAGCTGGCGCCGGTCCTCGTTGCCGATCTGGACCTCGATTTCGCGCGGCGAGTCGGCTGCGGGGCGCTTGCTGACGCGGTTCACGATTCCGCCCGCGTCGCCTTTTCCATAAAGCACCGAGGTGGGGCCGCGTAGGACTTCGATGCGTTCCAGACCGTAGGATTCGCTGCGCTGACTCGCAAAGGTGCCTGCGTTGGTGTTCATCCGCAAGCCGTCCTGGTATAGCGACGTGCCGTAGCCCGAGAATCCGCGCAGATTGATCCAGTCGTCTTGTCCGCGGATGTCCGCGCCATACGTCTGGCTGGCCACGCCAGGTACGTAACGCAGCGCCTCGACCACGGACAAGGCGCCACGATCATCCAGCTCGTCTCGGCCGATGACGGAAATGGACTGCGGTACTTCGGTGATCGGCGTGCTGGTCTTGGTGCCGGTAAGGCTGCGTTCGGCAACATAGCCGGACACCGGTCCGGTGGCGGAATCCCGGTCTGCCTCCACTCTTACTGTGGGGAGAGTGACCACGATGTCGGCTTGGCCTGGTTCTTGGGCCAGGGATGTGCCGGTGACGGCGATGGTCAATAGGCCGGCCTGGGCGACGCGCGCTATGGGTGCGAGAGGCCGCGCCGGCGGTTCGCTGTTACGCAGCGGATAGTGGATTCTCATCATTTTGGTTTTGACGGTTGAAATGGCGATGCGTCGGCGGGTAGGTTCGCGAGTTCGCCGGCTGCATCGATGTAGCGAACTAGACGTTGCGCATCGGGTTTTGTTTAGGCGGGCCGAGCCAGCTTTTCCCGGGACGTACCGCGGAAGGGCGGGCCGGGAAGTTGCTGCTAAACAAGCGAGTGGTTATTTCGTCTTGTTTGCGTGGCGTGCAGGGTCTTGTGGCTTTTCAAATCTTCTTTCTATTGGCGCAGATGACGAAGACGAAGCTGGTTTACGTTTGGTCCTTGAGAAATGCCGCGGCCGACAGGGCCGGGCAGCACATTGAGTACAAGGGCGGGCGGCGCTATATGAAGTCGCCGCTGGAGTACCTGGCTGAAACCTTGAACGGGACCGAGCTGGGGGATGCCTATTCGTTGGAAGCGGTCATCTTCGACGACGACGAGGGCTCGGTCCGGGACCGCGAGAGCGTGGGGGACTATGGCTTTTCATGGCGGCCCGGCGGGCAATGGTTCTATCCGCCTGCGCTCGAGGCGGGTGGGCGGCGGGTTAACGACCTGCTGTGTTCGGTTCCATCGACCTATCGGCGGCTGCCGCTGGACGCGGCGGACCGGCCCGCTGGTAAGCGCGCCTTCGAGGCGCGCCTGCTGGACAAACTGCTGGTCCTGGGCGCCGAACTGGTGGTGCTCGATGGCCTGCTGGTCATACTGGACGAACTGGTGCGCCCTGGTGCGCCGTTCCATCGGAAGATCGTCAACATCCACCCTGGCATCACCAGGATCGAATCGCCCTATGAGCGACGGGGAGCCTGCGCGACGCTCGACGCCTTGCATGGAGCTCGCGGACAGAAGGTCGTGAATTGGCAGACCGGCGAAATGAAGCAGGTGCCGGTGGTGGACATGACCGGAGCGTCGTTTCACTACGTCGACAATGGCATCGATTCAGGCGAAGTGATTCTGGACGTGCTCAATACGCGCATCGACCCGCGGGACACGATCCTGGAACTGCGCTGGAACAACTTCAACAACAGCCTGTTTCCGGCCCTGCGCCAGGGGCTGGCGCATATGGCGGCGATGCTGGCGGCATGACGCCTCAGGGCGCCGAAGCCGGATGGTCGGCATCGGGACGCCATACCTACAGGAAGGATTTGAAGGATGGGCTTAGCGTACCGGTTTGCGGCGAAACGGCGCCAGATCATTGCGTGTGTCTGGAGATTGATGCTGGGCGGTGCGTTGGCGCTGGCCGGCGGCGCCCATGCAAAGGCGGATGAACCTGGAGTTCGAGCGCAAGCAACAGGCGTCGAGATTCGACGCACCACCGATGGTATCCCTCATGTTCGCGCGGAAAGCTGGCTAGGGCTCGGCGTCGGCGTCGGCTACGCGCAGGCCCAGGATGCGCTGTGCACCCTGGCCGAAGCGTTCGTGACCTACGAGGGCAGGCGGGCGTGGTTCTTCGGCGCCGAAGAGCGGCCGGTGCGGGACTCCACCTTCGGGCGGCCGAAGAACGTCGATCTGGATTTTTTCTTTCGCGCCTACGCCGATGGAGAGGTCCTGGTCCGCTATCGGGAGCAGGAGCCGCCCGAACTGAACCAGCTCGTCGAAGGGTTCGCCGCGGGCTACAACCGTTACCTGGCCGATGTCCGCGCCGGTCGGGCGTTGGCGGTCGGCCGTCCTTGTCTGAATCAGCCCTGGGTGCGCGATATTTCGGCGGACGACGTCCATCGGCGCATGTATGCGGCCCAGATCGCCGCCGGTTATGCCAAGTTCGTCACAGAGATGGCCAACTCCAGGCCCGCTGATCCCGCTGCCGTGCCGCAGGAAGGGGCGGGCGGACGCGCCGCGTTGCGCAGCCGGTTGGCTCAAACCATCGGTGCGCAGCCCGGCATCGGCAGCAATGTACTGGCCTTTGGAAGCGCGGCCACCGGCGGCGACGGCGCGGTGCTGTTCGGCAACCCGCACTGGTATTGGGGCGGGCCGGATCGCTTCTACCAGATGCAGCTGACGATTCCTGGGAAGCTCGACGTGGCGGGCGTGGCCTTTCTGGGCTTGCCGATAGTCATGATAGGTTTCAACCGCGATGTGGCCTGGAGCCATACGGTGTCGCAGGCGCGCCGCTTCGGATTGTTCGACCTGGCGCTGGATGCGGCGGATCCGACGCGCTACCGGGTCGACGGCAAGATGGAGGCGATGACGACGCGCGAAGTCGCCGTCGAGGTGCGCGCGGAAGACGGAAGTCAGCGGCGCCTGACGCGTACCTTCTACCGGACCCGATACGGGCCGGTGGTGGATCTGGGCGGACACCACGCGGCATTTGGCTGGGGCACGGCGCACGCCTTGGCGATCCGCGATGTGAACGCCGACAACTTTCGCATCTTTCGCAATTTCTTCTACTGGAACCAGGCGAAGTCGCTGGACGACTTCATCGGCATCCAACGCCGCGAGGCGGCTATTCCCTGGGTCAACACGGTGGCGATAGGTCGTGGCGAGGGGCGTGGGGCCGGCCGGGTCTGGTTTGGAGACGTCGGCGCGGCGCCAAATGTTCCGGATGCGCTGCGCAAAGCGTGCGTCACGGCGCTGGCGGAAGCGTTTGCCAGCGTGGACCCTATCACGCCGGTTCTCGACGGCAGCCGTTCGGATTGCGAATGGCAGTCGGATCCGGCGGCGGCGCAGGCCGGCGCGATGCCGGCTGCGGCAATGCCTTCGCTGCTGCGTGAGGACTATGTGGCGAACATGAACGACAGCTACTGGCTCAGCAATGTCGCCCAGCCGCTGGAGGGATACGCGGCGGTGTTGGGCGGAGAGCGCCAGCCGCTGGGGCTGCGGGGGAGACTGGGGCACCGCATGGCGCTCGACCTGATTCAAGACAAGGCCGAGTCCTCGGAAGCCCTGAGCCGGCGACTGATGCGGGAGGTGCTCGCGCCCAGGAACCATGCCGCCGAGTTGTTCAAGGACGACGTGCTGGTCCAGGCTTGCGTGCGGTCGGAGGTCGAGCTGGATGCCGATGCGTTGGCGGCGGGGGAGCCGGGAGCATTGCGTAAAGGGGAGTCGGTCTCGCAAAAGGTCGACATAGCGCCAGCGTGCGAAATCCTGCGTCGTTGGCCGAACAAGGCTGACGCGCATGACCGGGGCGCCTTGCTGTGGGAGGCGCTTTGGGCCCGCTTGGAACGGATTCAGGCGGACGATCTTTATGAGGTGGCGTTTGCCAGCGAATCGCCGCTGGAAACTCCTCGCGAGCCGCGCGCGGGGCGGGGCGCGGCGGCCCGGGCATTGGCGGCGACCGTGCTCGAGTTCAGCGACAAGGGTTGGCTGTTGGATGGCGCGCTGGGAACGCGCCGCTTTGTGACCAGCGGCGGGCGACACCTTCCCCTCTATGGCGGATGCGACTCGGCGGGCTATTTCACCGTGGCTTGCAATGAAGATCGCGGTGCCCGGATGGGCCCGGACACCCTGGGCAACAGCTATCTTCAGGTCGTGCGTTTCAGCCCGTCCGGCATGCAGGCGCATACGCTGCTGGCGCACGGCCAGGATGAGAACGCGGTGGCCAACGGTCAGGGCTGGGGGCCCGTGCTGCGGTACGCCCGCAAGGCTTGGCTGTCTTTCCCATTCAATGAGGAGGAGATCGAGCGGGATCCTGCGCTGGAGCGGTTGCGTCTGCTTCCTTGATGCCGTTGGCGCATCGCTCACGTAAACATATGGCCGCGCCGCTCGTCTAGGTGTAGATGGTTCCCGAAGCCATGGCCGCGCGAGCCGTGCCCGCGTCCCTCTCCATCCCAGTCCGAGGCGATTCCCTTGCTTTCTTACCTGATTCGACAGTCGCGCAAGCTGCTGATGGCCGCGGCATTGGCCAGCATAGCCCAGGGCGTGTGCGGCGTGCTGCTGCTCACTCAGATCAATGCGGCCTTGACCGCGGCCTCTTCGGCGGAGCGCGCGGCGCTGGCATGGCGCTTCGCGGCCTTCGCGGTGGCGGCCATGCTGAGCCAGATGACGGCCTCGGTGCTGTTCGAGCGGTTGAACCAACGCGCCCATGCCGACCTTCGGCGCTTCATCTCGGCGCGGGTTGTCGCCGCGGATTACCGGCGGCTGGAGGAGATCGGCGGTCCCAAGGTGCAATCGGCCCTGTCGGAACACAGCGCGCGGGTGGCCGAGTTCTTTGTGAGCTTTCCGACGATCCTGGTCAACGCCATCATCGTGGCGGGATGCCTGGCCTATATGGCATGGCTATCCTGGCAGGTGTTTCTGGCGGCGGTAGCCGTCATCGGGCTCGGTTCTCTTGGGTACCATCTGGCGCATCTGCGCGCGATCCGGCATTTGGAGGTGGCTTCCAAGGAGCAGGACCGCTTGTTCGGCCATTTCCGTTCGCTGGTGGAGGGGGCCAAGGAACTGCGTCTGCACGCCGTCAAGCGCCGCCGCTTTGCCGACGACGTGTTGGGCCGCTCCATTGAGACCGTGCGACGCGAACGCGCGCTGGGCATGTCGATCTTTCTGGTGTCGTCGGCCTGGGGCAATTTCCTGCTCTACGGCTTTATCGGCTTGACCTTGTTCGCGCTGGTGGGCGATGTGCCCGACCGCGCCAGCGTCATGACCGGCTTCGCGCTGATCTTCGTCTACATCGTGGGGCCCCTGGAAAATCTGTTGATCGCCTTGCCGCGCGCCAATCTGGCTCAGGTGTCGGGTGCGCGCATCGACGAAATCACCTCGCAGCTTGAACATGATGAGGGCGATGGCGCCCCGGCGACTACACCGGGTTTGACGAGTGTGGCGCTGCGGGGCGTTTGTCATCGCTATTACCACGAAGGGGCTGACGACATGTTCACCCTGGGGCCCGTAAACCTGGATTTTTCGCCGGGTCAGATCACCTATCTGGTCGGGGGGAACGGCAGCGGCAAGACCTCGCTGGCCAAACTGCTTGCCGGGCTATATCGGCCGGAGCAGGGCGCCATCCTGCTCAATGGCGAGCCGGTGGACGACCGCAGCCGTGATCGCTATCGCCAGACGTTTTCGGCCATTTTTTCCGACTTTCACCTGTTCGAACATACGCTCGATGCCGCGTCCGCCGAACTGGACGCGCAGGGCAACGCCTTGCTTGAAAAGCTGCGTTTGCAGCACAAGGTGCAGGTGCGCGACGGGGCCTTCACCACGCAAGCCCTGTCGCAGGGGCAGCGCAAGCGCCTGGCCCTGGTGGTCGCGTACCTGGAGAATCGGCCTTTCCTGTTGTTCGACGAATGGGCGGCCGATCAGGACCCGCTGTTCAAGGACGTGTTCTACCGCGAATTGCTGCCGGAGTTGCGGGCCCGCGGCAAGGCGGTGCTGGTGATCTCCCACGACGACCGCTATTTCCATCTGGCCGACCGCTTGATACGGATGGAGAACGGCCAGATCGTGGCGATCGAAACGCCGGTTGCACGTGATCTGGCGATCTTGGCGCCCGCCGAGCTGGCTGCCGCGCAATGAGAGGCAGCCGTTCCTCGGCGCCACCCAGATAGTTTATGTGTGAATTTTTATTTCCACCCGGCGTGGCGTGCTCAGCCAGGGATGATTGCTCCGCGCCGCTGGCGGGGAATACACAAAATGTTCTATTTTTTGCGGTTTTCTAATGCCTGAGAATTGACCCGGCGTCTACGCTCCCTACAGTTCCCTGAACGGAGAGGAGTATGAAGCCCCTTGATTTGGATCAGGTTTCTCCTGGTGTGGCCGTCATGCCTGGCGTCCCCATCGTCGGCTGGTTGCTGGACGGGCCGCAACCCGAGTTCACCGATGTCGTCAGCGTCGCCCGCCAATGGATGGCGGACGGGCAGCGCGTGTCAGAAGTGGTGCGGGCGCAGGACTACCGCGCAACGCCCGCGGGGCCTGGGCACATCCTGATGCGCGCCTGCGCCATCGCGGGCCAGCGTTGAGGCGCCGGGGAGAAAACAATGAGAACCGGAGTGATCAGGCTCAACGGGCATCAGCTCGAATACGAACTCAGGCCGCTTGCGTCGCAGCAAGGCTACGAAGCCTGGGTGCGCACCGCGCCAGGCCGCGAATGGACGCGGATAGGCGTGGGCGATTCCGCCTTCGTGAGCGAGGACGCCGCGCTCAAGGGCATCAAGTACGCCGCAGTGGAAATCAGCGCGAGACGATTGCAGGCATAGCGCGCGGCGCGCCGTGTTGGCGCAGCGCGGCTCAACCCTTCACCAGTCCGCCGTCGACGATCAGGTTCTGGCCCGTCACCGCGCGCGACCAGGGGCTGGCGAAGAACAGCACGGCGTCGGCGAATTGCTCGGGCGTGGTGACTTCGCGCAGCGGCGTGCCCGCGGCAATCATGTCGAAGACCGCGTCCGGCGTGGCCGCCGAGGCGTCGGTGGTGCGCAGCAAGCCTCCCGACACCATATTGACGGTGATGCCGTCCGCGCCCAGTTCATGCGACAAGGTGCGGGTGAAGGCCAGCAGCGCCGCCTTGGCCGCGGTGTAGTCGTGGTACGGCACCACCGGGTTCTGGACCAGGTTGGTGCCCACGTTGATGATGCGCCCGCCGCCAGCGGTCCGCATGGCGGGCAGAGCGGCCTGCGTGGTGTTGAGCGCGGCGCGCACGCTGCCTTCCAGCTGCGCGTTCATCTGCGTCCAGTCCAGCGCGCCGGCATGCGGACGGGCATCGCCGTTGAACTGGAAGGCGGGCAGGGCGTTGTTGACGACGGTGGTCACGGGCTGGCCGAAATGCTTGGCGGCTTGCGCGAACATGGCGGCGACGGCGGCCGGGTCGCGCACGTCGGCCTGCAGCGCGATGGCGCGGTCCGGCGCACTGGCGGCCAGTGCCTGCGCGCGTTCGGCGCTGTTCAGATAGTTGACGACGACCTTGGCGCCTTCGCGCAGGAAGGCGCGGGCGATGGCGGCGCCCAGGCCGCGGCTGGCGCCGGTGACGACGACGAGCTGCAGGTTCAGGTCCAGGGAGGGGCGTTGTTGCGATGACATGTAGTTAAGGCTTCCTGCTCAATGTTCCGAGCCGCTGTTCAGCATGCGGCTGCGGGCTTTTTCAATATGGGCGCGCATGACGTTGCGCGCGCCTTCGGCGTCCTGTTCCTGGATCAGCCGGTAGATGTGGCGGTGTTCTTCGATGGCGGCGCGGGTGCGCTTCCAGGGTTCGCTGTGGACCAGGTGGCGCATGACGTTCACGGCGTGGCTGACGTCGTACTCCAGGGATTTCAGCACCTGCACGAAGCGCTGGTTGCTGGTGGCCGCGGCGATGGCGCGGTGGAATCCGTAATCGTGATGGTGGGCGATGGCGCCGGAAGCGTCGGCTTCTTCGTAGCCGGTCAGCATGCGGTCCATTTCGCGCAGGTCTTCGTCGGTGCGGCGCAGCGCAGCCAGGTAGGCGCATTCGGGTTCGATCACCATGCGCAGTTCCAGGCCTTCCAGGATATGGCCGACGCGGCGCGCCGGGTCGACCGCGGGCATGCCGCCCATCAGGTCGGGCTTTGCGCGCACATAGGTGCCCGAGCCGCGGATGGAGTCCACCAATTGGTCTTCGCGCAGCCGATCCAGCGCCTGCCGCACCACCGGTCGCGATACCTCGAACAGCGCGGCCAGCTCCAGTTCCGTTGGCAGCTTGTTGCCGGGCGCGATCTTGCCGGTGGCAATGGCATAGAACAGGCTTTCGTAGACGCGCTCGGCAAAGCGTTCGGCGCGCACGTAGCCCAGGCCCGAAGCCACTTCCGCCAGCACGTCCAATTCAGGACGGGGGCGGTCCACGGCTTGCAGCAGCGATTCCAGCTGTGGATCCCGCACATTGCTCATCGTCATTCCTACATGCATTGCCGGGCTTGTCAGTCACCATGACAAATCCGGGGTGGCGTTAAGTCGCTGAATTATTAGGGATTACCCGAGGTAGTCGGGAAATATCCTGACTCTTGGGACAAAAGCTGTCAATTCAATTGACAAGTTGCGGCGCGCTCCCGTACCTTGACCCGAAACCAAAACGCAACCCGCGCGCGACGCCATATCCCTGCAACCGGCCGTTCGGCCGCTACTTTACTCCGCACATCGTGACTCAGAAGAACTTTATCGCCAACCAATGGGTGGCCGCCGCCACCGGTGAAACCATTCCCGTCCTGAACCCGTCCGATGGCAAGCCCTTCGAGGCGATCGCGCGTTCGGGCGCGGCGGACGTGGACCGTGCCGTGACTGCGGCGCGCGAGGCTTTTGAAGGCGAGTGGGGCCAGATGGCGCCCGCTGCGCGCAGCCGCCTCTTGATGCGTATCGCCTTTGCGCTGCTGGAGCGTCAGGAAGAGCTGGCGCAGCTGGAATCGGCCGACACCGGCAAGCCGATCAAGCAGGCGCGCGCCGACGCCGCCGCCGTTGCCCGCTACTTCGAGTTCTATGCCGGCGCGGTCGACAAGCTGCATGGCGAGACCATTCCCTACACCCCGGGCTTCACCGTGCTGACGGTGCGCGAAGCTCACGGCGTCACCGGCCACATCGTGCCCTGGAACTATCCGCTGCAGATCTTCGGGCGCAGCGTCGGCGCGGCCCTGGCCGCGGGCAACGCGTGCGTGGTCAAGCCCGCGGAAGACGCTTGCCTGTCGCTCTTGAAGCTGGCGGAGATCGCGGCTGAGGTCGGCCTGCCGGCAGGCGCCTTGAACATCTGCACGGGTTATGGCCATGAAGCCGGCGCGGCGCTGTCCGCCCACCCGGGCATCGACCACATCTCGTTCACCGGTTCGCCGCAGACGGGCAAGATGGTGGCGCATGCCGCCGCCGAGAACCACGTGCCGGTCACGCTGGAACTGGGCGGCAAGTCGCCCCAGATCGTGTTCGACGACGCCGACCTGGATGCCGCCATGCCGGTGCTGCTGGCCGCCATCATCCAGAACGCGGGCCAGACCTGCTCGGCCGGCAGCCGCGTGCTGATCCAGCGCGGCGTGTACGAAACGGTGCTCAAGCGCCTGTCCGACGCGTTCTCGGCCACCGTTACCGGTCCGGCCGCGGCCGACCTGGACGTGGGCCCCCTGATCAACGCGCGCCAGCAGGACCGCGTGCGCGGCTTCCTGGCTGAAGCCGAAGCTGAAGGCATGAAGGTCGCGGCCCGCGGCAAATTGAAGGAAGGCACGCCCGAGGCCGGTTTCTACCAACCGCCCGTGCTGTTCCGCGACGTGCCGCCCAACAGCCGCCTGGCGCAGGAAGAAGTCTTCGGCCCGGTGCTGGCCGCCATGGTGTTCGACACCGAGGAAGAGGCGCTGGAAATCGCCAACGGCACGCTGTACGGCCTGGTGGCCGGCGTCTGGACCCGCGACGGCGGCCGCCAGCTGCGCCTGGCGCGCAAGCTGCGCGCAGGTCAAGTCTTCATCAACAACTACGGCGCTGGCGGCGGCGTGGAGCTGCCTTTCGGCGGTTCGCGCCAGTCGGGCTATGGCCGCGAGAAGGGCTTTGAAGCGCTGTACGGCTTCACCACCCTGAAGACGATCGCCATCCGCCACTGATCCAGGCTTGCGGGCGGCCCGGCCCCTGGCAAAATATCGGTTAACGTTGATGTTTTGCTTCAGGGGCGCCGCCCCGCATTCAGGATCCGTATGTTCACCGGTATTGTTCAAGGCACCGCGAAGATCGCCAAGATCGCGGATCGCGAAGGCCTGCGCACTTTCACGCTGGATTTCCCCCCTGGTTTTTGCGTGGACCTGGCCATCGGCGCCAGCGTGTCCACCGATGGCGTCTGCCTGACCGTCACGGAAATCCTGTCCGAGAACCAGGCCACTTTCGACGTCATGCTGCAAAGCCTGGCCATCACCACCCTGGGCAGCTACCAGGAGGGCGACCGCGCCAACGTCGAGCGGGCCGCCAAGGACGGCGCCGAGATCGGCGGCCATCCCTTGTCCGGGCACGTGGATTTCACCTCTGAAGTGGTGATGGTGAAGTCGTCCGATACCAACCGCCTGATGCGCTTCAGTATCCCCGAGGCATTCCGCAAGTATGTCTTCGCCAAGGGCTATATCGCCATCAATGGCGCCAGCCTGACCGTATCGGAGGTCAACCGCGTCGAGGGCTGGTTCGAGGTCTGGCTGATTCCGGAAACCCGCCGCATGACGGTGTTCGAGGACAAGCAGGTGGGCGATTTCGTCAACATCGAGATCGAACGCAGCACCCAGGTGGTGGTCGATACCGTGCGCGAAACCGTGCAGGAAAGCCTGGGCAAGCTGCAGCCGCTACTGGAAGCCATCCTGAAGGAAAAGGGCCTGACGCTGGAAGACTTCGTCAGTCCGCAGGGCAAGCTGAAGTAGTGAGCGGGGGCGGGCGGGGCAGGCGGCGCCTGGCCCCTCAGCCGGAAAGCCGGGCCGAAGTCAGGTCCGTCAGCACGCCATTTTCCAGGACAGCCATCGTCAACTTGTCGACCGTGCCGCGAATTTCAAGTCCGTTGCGGTTCAATTCATCGCACAGCGATTTCATCAGCGCGCGGTTGGTGGACGACCCCATGGTGATGTGCGGCACATAAGGAATGTCCAGGCGCAAGGTCGGCGCCAGCACCTGGCGGTACAGGGCGTCATGCAGCCGCGACAGCTGGCTGTGGCCTTCATCGGGAACCAGGTACGCGTAAGCGTGCGCGGGGTCGGCCCCCAGCATGGCGTAACGGCATACGAAGTCTATCGGGCCGTGCAGGCCGGCGACCTCTTCGAGGTGCTGCTGGTAGGCCTGTTCGTCGATGCCCGCGCAGCCGAATGCCATGGTGAAGTGCGCCTGCACCAGCGGATGCTGGCCGTCATGCTGGCGCCGGAACTCCTCGATGAACGCGGAGTCCGACGCGCCGAGGCGCGGATAGGCGAGCGTATGGAGCTTTTTCATGCTTCCAGTCTGCCACTGCGCCGCGCGAAAGCAAACCCCGCCGGCTGGCGGCGGGGCGGGGCGTTCAGTAAGAGAACGGCTTGCCTTGCGGACGCACGCGGATGCCGGGCTGCAGCCGGGTCCAGGGCAGGTCGGCCGGGTCGGCCTGCATCGGGCCGGGCGCCTTGGCCACCAGCACTTCGTGGGCGATGGGCTGGAAGTCCGCGCGGAAGTGCACGGAACTCTTCACCACCAGTATCGCCATCTCCTCGGGCTGCACGCCGCCGACGCGGAACAGGTTGCGGTCCAGCATCTGCGACTTGGTGGCGCTGACCACCACCCGCACGCCGCCGATGCGCAGGCCGGCCACGGCTTCCAGGTCCACGTCCATGCCGTTCATCATCGGCCCGTCAAAGCGCAGCTTGCCGGGCGACAGGGTTTCGACCACGAACTCGCCTTCGAAAGCGGAGTCGCCCGCCACGCCCGATTGGCCTCCCAGGCTCAGGCGGACCTTGCCGCCGATGCCGGCCGCGGTGGCCTGGCGTACCGCCTCGGGGTCGTAGAACAGCCCCAGCGCGGCATTCTGGGCATCGGCCTGCACCAGCGCGCGCAGCATGCCGGTGGTGTTGGCGTCGCCGCCAGCGCCCGGATTGTCCTGCGTGTCGGCGATGACCACGGGGCGCGATGCGCCCGCCGCCAGCGCCTGCGCGCGGCGCACGGCCTCGGACGGATCGAGGAAGTCGGGCGACCATTGCGGCTCCAGTTCCAGCACGCGCTGGTACAGGGTTTCGGTCACGCGTTCGACGGCTGCCGCATCGGTGCCGTAGGCCCAGACCACCGGGCCGCACTCGGGGAAGTCCGCCGCCGGAAAGCCGGGCGCGAACGAGATGGAGGCCACGCCCGGAGTCTGCTCCAGGCTTTCCAGCAGCTCGTACACACCCTTGGACGGCTGCAGCATCGTGCACATGCCGTTGATCGGAATCAGGAAGGGCAGGCGGCGTTCGCTGCGGCTCCAGCTGTCGCCGGCCGCGATGCGGGCCTGCAGCAGGCGCGCCGCGTGCTCGCCGGTGTCGGCCATGTCCACATGCGGATAGGTGCGGAACGCGGCCAGGCCGTCGGCTTCCTGCAGCATCTGCGCGGTGACGTTGGCGTGCAGGTCCAGGCTGGCGATCACCGGCACGTCGGGCCCGACGATCTGGCGCACGCGCGCCAGCAGTTCGCCTTCACCGTCGTCCAGGTGTTCGGCGACCATGGCGCCGTGCAGGTCGAGGTAGACGGCGTCGTAGCTGCCGTTGCGGGCCGCGTCCAGGATTTCGCCGGCGATTCGTTCGTAGGCGTCGCGGGTTACGTGGGCCGAGGGGCTGGCGCCCGCCCAGATCACGGTCTCGACCGTATGGCCCTGGGCCAGCGCCGCGTTGATGAAGCCGCCGGCGGGGATGTTGACCTCGCGCAGCGCCAGCATGTCCTTGCCGCGCACCATGGCGGGGAATCCTTCGCCGCGCACGAAGTTGTCGTAGGCGGCGAGCGACGGCGCGAAGGTGTTGGTTTCGTGCTGGAAGCCAGCAACCAGAATATGCATGATCGTTTCCTGTGGGTTGGACTTCAGGCGCGGGCGGGCGCGGAACGGGGCGGACGGTTCACCAGCAGGAGCAAGGCGCCTGCCACCAGCAAGGCGGAGATCACGTACAGGCCGCCAGCCAGCGTGCCCGTGGCTTCCTTGGACCAGCCGATGATGGACGGGCTGAGGAATCCGCCGAGCAGGCCGATGCTGTTGATGAGGGCGATGCCGCCGGCTGCTGCCTCTCCTTTGAGGTACTGCGAAGGAATCGCCCAGAATACCGTGTAGGAGGCCCACATGAAGCCCGTGGCCAGGGTGATCGCGCTCAGGGATAGCGCGAATTGCGTCGGCGCGGCGGTGGCGATGCACAGGGACACGCCGGCCAGGAGCGCCGGAATCAGCGTATGCCAGCGCCGTTCCTGCATGCGGTCCGAGCTGCGCGCGAACCACAGCATGAAGACCGCCGCGGCGATGTAGGGGATGGCGGAATACAGGCCGATCTCCATGGCGTCGTGCACGCCCGCCAGCTTGAGCAGCGTGGGCAGCCAGAAGCTGACGGCATAGATGCCGCAGATCAGGCAGAAGTAGGTCAGGGCCATGCCGTAGATGACGGGGTCGCGCAGCACCTGCTTGAAGGCGTGCTTCTGCTGCGTGCCGCGGGTCTCCAGGTCGGCCGCCAGCAGCGCTTTTTCCTCGGCGCTGAGCCACTTGGCCTCGGCCGGCTTGTCGTCCAGGTAGCGGTACGCGATGACGCCCAGCAGCACGCAGGGCAGGCCTTCCAGCAGGAACATCCATTGCCAGCCGTCCAGGCCGTGCGCGCCCGAGAACGCGGTCATGATCCAGGCCGACACGGGGCCGCCGACGATGCCGCCGATGGGGCCGGCCAGCATCACCACCGCCATGACGCCGGCCATGCGCGACTGCGAGTACCAGTAGGTCAGGTAGAAGATCATGCCGGGCGCGAAGCCGGCTTCGAATACGCCCAGCATGAAGCGCAGGACGTAGAAGCTCCATTCGCCCTGCACGAACAGCATCGAGGCCGAGGTCAGGCCCCACAGCACCATGATGCGGCTGATCGTGCGGCGAGCGCCGATGCGGGTCAGCAACAGGTTGCTGGGTACTTCGAAGATGACGTAGCCCAGGAAGAAGATGCCGGCGCCCAGGCCGTAGACGGCGTCGGAAATGCCGATGTCCTGCTGCATCTGGAGCTTGGCGAAGCCGATGTTGATTCGGTCCAGGTAGGCAAAGACGTAACAGAGCAGCAGGAAGGGCAGCAGGCGCCACGTGATCTTGCGATAGAGCGGGGCCAGGCGCGGGTCCGCGCCCGGCGTGGTCGGATGGGGCATTGCATGTCTCCTCGCGCGGGTCTGGCGCCCGCGCTGGCTGGGGTTGGGCCGGAAACCCTGTGGCTTCCGCGGCCGCCATTATTGGAAGACAGGGGCGTTCCGAACAATGACCGGGGTGATAAATTATCGTTGCCCTGTGGGCAACGCTTGAATCACCTTCAACCGGCGCCACCAGGCGCCCCAGGAACGCGGGACATGCAGGAAATCAGCCAGGTCCGCCTGAAGTACTTCAACGAGGTCATGGCCTGCGGCTCGATACGGGGCGCGGCCGACAAGCTGGATACCGCGGCCTCCGTGATCAGCCGGCAGATCCAGCTGCTGGAAAAGGAACTGGGCGTGCAGTTGTTCGAGCGGCGCTCGCGCGGGCTGACGCCCACCGAGGCCGCCGATATGCTGCTGGAGTACCACCGCGGCTGCCGCGCCCAGCAGGAACATCTGAATGCGCGCCTGCAGGAATTGCGCGGCATGCAGCGCGGCAACGTGCAGCTGATGATCAGCGAAGGCTTTATCGACGGCCTGATGGAACACGTGGTCGGGCCGTTCTGCATCGAATATCCGCAGATCAACATCAGCGTCAACGTCGGTTCGGTCAATGAGGTGGTCGAGGCGGTGGCCTCGGACGCGGCCCACATCGGGCTGGCCTACAACCCGCCGGTGGACCCGCGGCTGCGCTGCCGCGCCAGCCGCAAGCATCCGGTCTGCCTGCTGGCGGGCCGCGGCCATGCCCTGGCCGCAAGGCGCGGGCCGCTGACCATCGCCGACATCATGCCGTATCCCTTCGCGCTGATGTCCGCGCCCTACGGGCTGCGCCAGGCGGTGGACCTGCTGGAATTCACCGAGCGCATCCATCTGACGCCCAGCCTTACCACCAATTCGCTGCGCGTACTGAAGCAGTACGCGATGACCGGAGCGGGCGTGACGCTGATGCCGAACCTGGGCGTGCATCATGAGCTGGCCAGCGGCGAACTGGTGGCGATTCCCATCGCGCATCCCATCCTGAGCGCGCCCGAATGCCAGGCGCTGCTGCGGCTGGGGCGGCCGCTGTCGTCCGCCGCCAATGAGGTCATGCGGCGCATAGAACAACGCCTGCCGGCGTTCTCGGGCGGCTGAGCGCCAGCGCGTCGGGCCGCGCCCGCTTACAATGGGCGCACTTTCGGAGGTATCACCATGTCGGTCACAACCGATATCAAAATACGCCCCCTGGAGCGTGGCGACCTGCACTTCGTGCACAAGATCAACAATAACGACGTCATCATGCGTTATTGGTTCGAAGAGCCTTACGAGGCCTACGACGAACTGGTCGCCCTGTATGACCGCCACTTGCACGACCAGAACGAGCGGCGCTTCATCATCGAGCACGACACCGGGCAGCCCGCCGGCCTGGTCGAGCTGGTGGAAATCGACTACATCCACCGCCGCGCCGAATTCCAGATCATCATCGCGCCCAGCTATCAGGGCCGGGGCTACGCCAAGGCGGCGACGCGCATCGCTGTGGGCTATGCCTTTCGCGTGCTGAACCTGCACAAGGTCTATCTGGTGGTGGACAAGGACAACACCGCCGCCGTGCACATCTATGAGCGCTGCGGCTTCCAGATCGAAGGACTGTTGAAGGAAGAGTTCTTTTCCAACGGCGGCTATCGCGACGCCTACCGCATGGCGCTGCTGCAGCACGACCATCTGCGCGACGTGGGGCCTGGCGCGCCGGACGCGCCGGTGCTGCGCGACTGGCCGCAGGAAGAGCAGACGGGCTGAGGCCTGCTTTTCCCGGCGGCCATGCAATGCATGCGCCACCGGGAATCGGACTGCTCCGCGTCAGTGTGCCGCAGGCGCCGCCCGCAACAGCCGCAGGCCGTTCGCCACCACCAGCAGGCTCGCGCCCACGTCGGCGAACACCGCCATCCACAGCGTGGCGTTGCCGGTCATGGCCAGGGCCAGGAACACGGCCTTGATGCCCAGCGCCAGCGCGATGTTCTGCACCAGCACGCGATGCGTGGCGTGGGACAGACGCAGGAAAGTGCCGATCTTGCGCAGGTCGTCGTCCATCAGGGCCACGTCGGCCGTCTCGATGGCGGTACCGGTGCCCGCCGCGCCCATGGCGAAGCCGATGTCGGCGCGCGCCAGGGCGGGGGCGTCGTTGATGCCGTCGCCCACCATGCCGACGCGGCCGCCAGACGCCAGCTTGCTTTCGATGGCGGCCAGCTTGTCTTCGGGCAACTGGTCGCCGCGCGCTTCGTCGATGCCGACTTGTTGCGCGATGGCTTGCGCGGTGGGCGTGTTGTCGCCCGTCAGCATCAGGGTGCGCACGCCCAGGGCGTGCAGGTCCGCGATGGCGGCGGCGCTGGTCGGCTTGACCGTGTCGGCCACGGCGGCTACGGCCAGCACGCGATTGCCGTCGGTCAGCGCGATGGCGCTCTTGCCCTGGCGTTCCAGTTCGTCCAGGCGCGCTTCCAGCTTGGGGCTGGAGACGCCCAGTTCGCGCATCAGGCGGCGGTTGCCCAGCTGGAAGGTCACGCCGTCCAGCGTGGCGCTGACGCCGCGGCCGGGCAGGGCGGTGAAGTCCTGCACGTCCAGCAAGGCCGTGCCGGCGTCGCGCGCGGCATTGGCCACGGCCAGCGATACCGGGTGGTCGGAGCGGGCGGCCAGGCTGGCGGCGACCAGCGCGGCCGGCTGGCGGCTTTGGTCAGACATGTCCCAATCCTGGATGTCGGTCTGCACCGGCTTGCCGTGGGTCAGGGTGCCGGTCTTGTCCAGCGCCAGCCATTTCAGGTTGCGGCCTTCTTCGAGGTACACGCCGCCCTTGACCAGGATGCCGCGGCGCGAGGCCGCGGTCAGGCCGCTGACGATGCTGACCGGCGTGGAAATGACCAGCGCGCAGGGGCAGGCGATGATCAGCAGCGCCAGGGCGCGGTAGATGGCGTCGAACCAGGGCTGGTTCCAGAACAGCGGCGGCAGCACCGCCACCAGCACCGCGATGCCCACCACGGCCGGCGTATAGATGCGCGAGAAGCGGTCGATGAAGCGCTGGGTCGGCGCGCGCGCGCCTTGCGCCTGTTCGACGGCGTGGATGATGCGCGCCAGCGTAGTGTTGCCGGCGGCCGCGGTGACGCGGTATTCGAAGGAGCCGGCCGCGTTCACGGTGGCCGCGTAGACCGGGTCGTCCTGCGTCTTTTCCACGGGCAGGCTTTCGCCGGTGATGGGGGACTGGTCCACCGCCGAGCTGCCGCTGACGATGATGCCGTCGGCGGCGATGCGTTCGCCCGGGCGTACCCGCACGATATCGCCCACCTGCAATCTGGCGGCGGGCACTTCGAGCCAGTCGCCATTGGCCTGGCGCACGGTCGCCGTTTCCGGCGCCAGGTCGAGCAGGCCACGGATGGCGTTGCGCGCCCGGTCCAGGGAGCGGGCTTCGATCAGTTCGGCCACGTTGAACAGGAACATCACCATCGCCGCTTCGGGCCATTGGCCGATCAGCACGGCGCCGGTGACGGCGATGCTCATCAGGGCATTGATGTTGAGGTTGCCGTTGCGTACGGCGATCCAGCCCTTGCGGTAGGTGCTGATGCCGCAGGCCAGGATGGCGGCCACGGCCAGGGCTGCGGTGACGCCCAGCGGCCAGCCGGCGAAATGCGACAGTTCCGACAGCGCGGCCAGGACGCCGGAGCCGCCGATCAGCCACCAGTTCACCGGTTTGGCGGCAGGGGCTGGCGTGCCGGGAGCGTTGTCGGCCAGGGGCTCGGGCGTCATGTCCAGCGACTTGATGGCGGCCATGACACGGTCCAGCGCGCCTTCGGCGTGCACCACGGTCAGCACGCGCTGCATCAGGTTGAAGTCCAGCGCGTGGACGTCGGCCATGTTGTCGAGCTTTTTGCGGATCAGCGTTTCCTCGGTGGGGCAGTCCATCTGGCCGATGCGCAGGCGCGCCAGCGACTGGCCCGGGCCCGCGGTAAGCGTGGCCGCGCCGGCGCCCGAGACGGTGAAGGGCTGGCCATCGCCATGGCCGCAGCAGGCGTCGCCGCCGTGGTCGTGCTTGTGGCTGCGATCGTGCTTGTGATCGTGCTTGTGATCGTGCGCGTGGTCATGGCCGGCATGGTCGTGGCTGTGATCGTGGCCCGCGTGGCTGTGATCCGCGTGATCATGGCCCGCATGATCGTGTCCGGCCTGGGCCTGGGCGTTCTTGGCGGGCGCGTCGCAGCCGTCGTGCGCGCAGCAGGCGCCGCCTTGCCCGGCGGGCATATGTTCGTGTTTTTTGACCGGAGGTAAAGACATCGTCCTCTGCCTTGAAATAAGCTGGTGACGCTATTCCACACCTTGGAGTTACTATAGGGTCAACCCCCTATATCAATCGGATGCGATCCGGGAGGCAGCGATGCGTATCGGCGAATTGGCCACGGCGGCCGGAACCACGGTCGAGACCGTCAGGTATTACGAGAAAGAAGGGCTGTTGCCGGCCCCGGAAAGGGGACTGAACAACTACCGCAGCTACGGCCAGCCCCATCTGGAGCGGCTGCGCCTGATCCGCAACTGCCGCGCGCTGGACATGACGCAGGACGAGATCCGCGCCATCCTGTCGCTGGCGGATAACCACCAGAGCGGTTGCGGCCCCATCAACGAACTGTTCGACGAGCACATCTCCCACGTGGATGAACGCATCGCCGAACTGACCCAGCTCAAGACCCAGCTCACGGAATTGCGCCAGCGCTGCCTGTCGGCCCGGCCCGACACGGAAGACTGCGGCATCCTGCATGGCCTGAGCGAAATGCAGGTCGAAGAGCGCCAGGAACGCCACACGCACCTGGGCTGACAGCGGCCCTGGACAGGGCGGCATCACGGAGCACGGGCCTGATGGCCTAGGGAAAACCCGCCGCGCAAAAAGCGCGGTGGCGTCTTGTTGCGTCCAAAATCAGCATGTAAGATGTCCAACATCCAACAAATAATGACAAGGCAGCCGCGGTCGACGATTGGCGGCGCCACACAGAGAGGCAGACAAGCATGGATTCCAAGCCCTTGGGCCGATTCACCGTTCTGGACCTGACGCGAGTGCGCTCGGGTCCCGCCGCCGTGCGCCAGTTCGCGGACTGGGGCGCCACCGTCATCCAGATCGAAGAGCCGGGCGACGAGCAGGACGACAAGCCGGGCGGCTCCGCCCAGTTCGCGGACTACCAGAACACCCACCGCAACAAGCGCAGCGTCACGCTGAACCTGAAGCATCCGCAGGGCCGGGCGCTGTTCCTGGACCTGGTGCGCCAGGCCGACGTGGTGGTGGAAAACTACCGGCCCAACGTCAAGTTCAAGCTGGGCATCGACTACGAGACGCTGCGCCAGGTGAACCCGCGCATCGTCTACGCCAGCGTGTCCGGCTTCGGCCAGGACGGCCCCTACGCCGGACGCCCGGGGCTGGACCAGATCGCGCAGGGCATAGGCGGGCTGATGTCGGTGACGGGCGAACCCGGCCGCGGCCCCATGCGGGCGGGGATTCCGGTGGCGGACCTGACCTCCGGCCTGTTCTGCGCCATCGGCATCTTCATCGCGCTGCTGGAGCGCGAGGTGTCGGGGCAAGGGCAGTGGGTGCAGACATCGCTGTTGCAATCGCAGGTCTGGATGATGGATTTCCAGGCGATGCGCTGGCTGATGAACGGCGAGGTGCCTGGCCAGAGCGGCAACGACCATCCCACCAGCAGCCCGACCGGCGTGTTCCCCACCAGCGACGGCTATATGAACATCGCGGCCATGGGCAACGACATCTATGCGCGCCTGTGCCGCGTGCTGGAATTGCCGGAACTGATCGAGGACGAGCGCTTCCTGACGGTGCCGCTGCGGGCGCGCAACCGACCCGCGCTGAACGCGGCCATCGGCGCGCGCACCGCGACCCGGCCCACCGCCGAATGGATAGCGCTGATGAACAAGGAAGGCGTGCCTTGCGGTCCGATCCTGGGCATGGACCAGACTTTCGAGGATCCGCAGGTGCGCCATCTGGGGCTCAGCCGGGAGATCCGCCATCCCGCGCTGGGGCCGATTTCGGTGGTGGGGCAGCCCATGATCCTGAGCCGTTCCACCACCGGGGAAATGGCGCCCGCGCCCGAACGCGGCCAGCACAACGGCGACGTCTATGGCGGCATGCTGGGATTGGCGCCTGCCGACTTGCAGCAGCTGGCCCGCGAAGGCGTCATTTAAGGGATACGTCCAGGCACGGAGCATAAAATCGCCGCCAAGGCCGCCCGCGTATCCGGCGGCCCAGACGGAGACAGCCCAGACATGAACGCACCATCCACCGCCGCCGCCGACCAGGTCTTTTCCAGCCTGGGACGCCCCGACAACCTGCCGGACGAGATCGCTTCGCAGATCCGCCAGAAGATCGTGGCGCGCGAATTCGAGCCCGGCCAGCGCCTGCCCACCGAGTTCGAACTGGCGCAGATGTTCGCCGTCAGCCGCAATGTGGTGCGCGAGGCGATCGCGAGGCTGAAGCTGTCGGGGTATGTGGATACGCGGCGCGGCGTGGGGTCCTTCGTGGCGCAGGACGTGGGCACGCGCAATTTTGAGATCGCGCCGGAAGACCTGCTGCAGCCCGAGCCGCTGGCGCACATCTTCCAGCTGCGGGTGGAACTGGAATCCGGCGCGGCCGCGCAGGCGGCCCTGCACCGTACCCCCGAACAGATCGAAACCCTGCGCCAGGCCCTGCAACGGGTCGACGCGGCAGGCAATGACTGGCAGGCCGGCGCCGACCACGCGCTGGACTTCCACATGGCCGTGGGCGAGGCCACCAACAACCCTTATTTCGTGCGCCTGTTGGCGCACCTGCGCCACGTGTTCCGCGGCGCCGTGCGCACGCTGCGCTACACCAGCGCCGGCACCGAGCGCGTGCCGGAAATCGAACGCGAACATCACCGCATCTTCGATGCCATCGTCGCCGGCGACAGCGAGGCAGCGCGCCTTGCCATGCGCGTCCACCTGACCAACGGCATACAACGGCACCAGACAGTCATACAAGGAAAGCAACCGTGACCATACAACGCATCCTGCAGGGCGACATTACCGACAACATCGTGGCCGAGAAGCGTGGCGCGATAGGTTGGCTGACTTTCAACGATCCGCAGCGGCACAACGCCGTATCGTTCGCCATGTGGGAAGCGGTGCCGGTAGTGCTGGAAGCTTTCCGCCAGGACCCGGAGATCCGGGCAGTGGTGCTGCAGGGCGCGGGCGGCAAGGCCTTCGTCAGCGGCGCCAACATCTCGCAGTTCGACAAGCTGCGCAGCGGCGAGGACGCGGTGGTGGAGTACGAGCGCGTGGCCGAAACCGCGCAGCTGGCGCTGTACGACTACGACAAGCCCACGATCGCGTACATCCAGGGCTATTGCATCGGCGGCGGCCTGAACATTGCCCTGTGCTGCGACATCCGCATCGCTTCCGACAACAGCAGCTTCGCGATTCCCGCAGGCAAGCTGGGCCTGGGCTACCGCCTGACCGCGATCCGCAACCTGGTGACGGCGGTCGGCCCGGCCAACGCGCTGGAAATCTTCCTGACGGCGGCGCGCTATGACGCCCGCGAAGCCAAGGAGCTGGGCCTGATCCGCAGGGTCGCGCCGGTGGACGAACTGCCGCAGGTGCTGGAAACCATGCTGGCCCAGATCCAGGCCAACGCCCCGCTGACGCTGCGCGCCGGCAAGAAGATGATCCGACAGCTTCAGCAGCTGGGACCGGAGGTCGACGTGGAAGGCATGCGCCGTCTGGTGCTGGAGTGTTTCGAAAGCAATGACTACCGCGAAGGCCGCAAGGCGTTCGCGGAAAAGAGAGCGCCGGTGTTCACCGGTACCTGATCTCCGGCCGCGGGCCGGATTCCCTACGCGGCTTTCAGGTCCGCGCCGTCGCCGGCGCGGCCCGGGGAGGCTTGCGTCCTGAATTCGCCGCGGACCGGATCAACCCGGCCACCGATCCCACCGGGGACGGCCTGGCCATAGACCGCGCAGCAGAAGCGCGGCGACGAGGAGACAGACATGAAAGCGGTTTATCTGAGGGCAGGCCTGGCTGGCTTGGCGGCGTGGCTGTGCGCGGCGCCGCTGCACGCGCAGGGGGCGTACCCAAGCCAGCCGGTGCGCATCGTGGTGGGCTACGCCGCCGGCGGCACCACGGACATCCTGGCGCGGGCGCTGGGCGAGCAGTTGAGCAAGGAGCTCAAGCAGCCCGTCATCATCGAGAACAAGGCTGGCGCCGCCGGCAACATCGCCGCGGCCTCCGTGCAGCAGGCCGCGCCGGATGGCTACACCTTGTTCATGGCGACCGTGTCCAGCCATGGCATCAATCCGGTCGTGTACAAGAAATCGCTGGGCTACGACCCGGTGGGCGGCTTCACGCCGGTCAGCATGATCGCGTCCATCCCGCTGGTGCTGGTGGCCAATCCCAAGCTGCCCGTGGCGTCGGTGGCCGACCTGGTCAAGCTGGCGCGCGAGAAACCGGGCGACCTGAACTATTCCTCCAGCGGCAATGGCTCGCCAGTGCACGTGGCCGGCGCCATGTTCGCCTCGGAGGCCAAGGTGCAGATCCAGCACGTGCCGTACCGCGGCGGGTCGCTGGCCAATTCCTCGGTCATGAGCGGCGAAACCCAGTTCAGCTTCGCCACCTTGCCGGCAGCCTTGCCGCAGGTTCGCGCGGGCGCGCTGCGCGCCCTGGCCGTGACCACCCGCGACCGTTCGGCCGAACTGCCCGACGTGCCCACGGTGGCGGAGGACCCGATGTTCAAGGGCTACGAGATCAACACCTGGAATGCGTTGATGGCGCCCAAGGGCACGCCCAATGCGGTGGTGGCGGTGCTGAACCAGGCGGTGGCGCGCTCGCTGGCCGTGCCGGCCTTGCAGACCCGCTTCAAGGGCGAGGGCGCCACGCCCGGCGCCAGCAGCCCGGCCGAGCTGGGCCAGTTCGTCAACGCGGAGCTGACGCGCTGGGCGGGGGTCATCAAAGAGGTCGGCATCCAGATCGAATGACCTCTGGCGGTCCGGGGGGATGACGGCCTGGGGCGGCGGAGTGGCGTAATATGAATTGTGTTTCTTTCTCATTGACGCCCGATCCGATGACCACGACCCAGACCGCCACCCCGCTGCACGCCCTGAATACCCGCCGTTCCTTCAAGTTCCTCCGCGCCCCGGCGCCCAAGCCCGAGGAACTCGAACAGATCCTGCAGGCGGCGATGTCGGCGCCCGACCATGGCGCCTTGCGCCCGTGGCGTTTCGTGGTGATCCAGGGCGAGGCCATCGGCAAGCTGGCCGATCTGGCGTTGGACGCCGTCAAGCGCAGCGGCGATCCGCGCATGACGCCGGAAAAGGAAAAGTCGGTGCGTGAATGGATGGCCGGCGTGCCGCTCTTCGTCGCGGTGGCGCAGAAGATTGCGCACGACAACACCAAGATCCCGGAGCAGGAACAACTGCTGGCCACCGGCGCCGCCACCATGAACCTCCTGAACGCCGTGCACATGCTGGGCTACGGCGCGTTCTGGAGCACCGGCATCGGCACCTACGTCGAAGACGTGCAGAACGCGCTGGGCCTGGACGCGCTGGACTACCGTTTCCTGGGCTTTCTGGCCATCGGCACCCCGGCTTGCGCCGTACCGCCGGCCAACCGCCCGGACTACCGCGAATTCGTCACGGAGTGGACCGGTCCGGTCTGAGTCTGCCGCCCTGGATGAAGCAAACCGGCCCATGGCCGGTTTTTTTATGGCATCTCCGGCTTAGCGCCGGCCCGGGATCGGCCGGAATGCGGCGCGCACGAGCTTCTCCAGGCCCCAGCCCGCGAAGTAGAAGAGGGCCAGCGTGGGCAGCCCGATCAGCAGATAGCCGCCGACCCAGGACAGGTCTCCCAGCAGGCGGTCCAGGTTCAGTTCATGCAGCAGCGCCAGTTGCGGCGCCAGCGGCAACTGCAGCAGCACGAAACGCCCCTTGTCATCGCCGTCGGCCGAGAGCGCGCCGGCAACGCAGAGGATGACGATGGCGAGGTACAGCGCGGCGAAGACGATGCCGGTCCAGCTGAACCATCTTGAGGCTGTCGATCCGGGCACGTGGCTTTCCAGGGAATCAGGGACGGCAAGTATAGAGCGCTCCAAGCCTGGGATGGGGCAGGCGGGGCGCATGCCGCGCTTGCGTGGCGGGGAATAAATAACAATAATTCTTATTTTTATTGACCCGCTACCGCGCCTTCCCCCATGTCCCATTCTGTGCAGCCGACGCAGCCTACCGCCGCCCAGATGTACGAGGCCCATCATCCATGGTTGCAGGAATGGCTGCGCCGCCGGCTGGGCTGCCGCCACGATGCGGCCGACCTGGCGCACGACACCTTCGTGCGGGTGCTGACCGGCAGTCGGGCCGAGGTCATCCGGGAACCGCGCGCCTTCCTGACCACGCTGGCACAGCGCACGCTGTACACCTTCTGGCGTCGCCGCGAACTCGAGCGGGCCTATCTCGACAGCCTTGAACTGCTGCCGCAGGCTCATGCGCCCAGCGAGGAACAACGCGCGCTGGCGGTCGAGGCCCTGATGCAGATAGACCGCGCCCTGCAACGCCTGCCGGCGCGCACGCGCCAGGTCTTTCTGCTGAACCAGCTGGAAGAACTCACGTATCCGCAGATCGCCGAGCGCCTTGGCGTGTCGGGCATCACCGTCAGGCGCTGCATGAAACAGGCCGTCACGCTCTGCGTCGCGGCGCGCCTGGCGGCATGAGCGGGCCCACGCTGCCGGCGGACCTGGAGGCCGCGGTCGACTGGATGGTGCTGTTGTCGTCGGGCGTGGCTGGCGACGCCGACCGTGCCGGCTTCGACGCCTGGCGCCGCGCCGACCCGCGCCACGCAGCCGCCTGGGAGACGGTCGCCGCGGCGTTGAAGAACACGTTCGCGCCGTTACCCGACGGGGTCCCGGCGCGCGCCGCAGGAGCCGCCCTGGCTACCGCGCCGGCGCGGCGTCGGGCCTTGCGCAACGCATTGGGGCTGGCATTGGCGGCCGGGGGCCTGGCTGTCCTGGTCGACCGGCAGACGCCATTGCGCACGTTGGCCGCCGATCTGCATAGCGGCACCGCCGAGCGCAGCACGCACACATTGCCGGACGGCAGCCTGCTGACCCTGAACGCCCGCTCCGCGGTGGACCTGGAATTTGGCGGCCGCGCCCGCGTGCTGCGGCTGCGGGCCGGCGCGGTGTACGTGCGGGTGGCGGCCGATGCTGCACGGCCGTTCATCGTCGCCAGTCCCGATGGCGAGGTGCAAGCCCTGGGCACGGTGTTCGGGGTGGCGCGCGATGAGCGGGGCAGCATCGCCAGCGTGATTGAACACAGTGTCGAAGTGCGCGCGGCCGGCCAGCGGCGGGTCCTGGCGGCGGGCGAGGGCGCGCGTTTCGGCGCGGATGGCGTCGGCGCGCCGGACGCCGCGCTGGCCGAGGCTGCAGCCTGGCGGGACGGCATGCTGGTGGTGCGCGACCGGTCGCTGGGCGAGGTAGTGTCGGCCTTGCGGCCGTACCGGCGCGGTTTCCTGCGTATCACGCCCGAAGCCGCCCGGCTGCGGGTGCTGGGGGCCTTTCCCCTGGACGACACCGATCAGGTGCTGGAGTCCTTGCGCCAGACCTTGCCGATCGAGGTGCGCGCCCTGACCGGCTGGCTGGTCAGCATCGACCTGCGCAGCCCGTCAGTCGAAAAAAAATGATCGCCTGCGCCGGGTCCGCTGGACATACCTCCTGAAGCACACACTTGCAGCAGGAGATTCCATGTTCCCCGTTCGTTCCGCGCCGCGCCTGGCGGCCGCGTTCCTCATTGCCCTGGCGGTGCCGGCCGGCCCCGCCCAGGCGCAATCCAGCACCCAGGCGGGCGCATCCGCCGCGCTGCGCTACGACCTGCCGGCTGCGCCGCTGGCCGACACCTTGACCCGCATCGCGCGCCAGAGTGGCCGTGCCGTGTCGGTCGAGCCGGCGTTGGTGGCGGGTCGCCAGGCCCCCGCCGTGGTCGGCGTCTACACCGCCGAACAGGCCTTGCGGCTGGCCCTGATGGGTAGCGGGCTGGAGCTGCGGATCACCGCCAACGGCACCTTCAGCGCGCAACCCCTGCCGCAGGGCGGCGCGGCCATGCTGGAGCCCGTGCGCGTGACCGCCGCGGCCGAATCGCCCACCGGCCACGTCGACGGTTACGTGGCCCTGCGCAGCATGGCCGGCGCCAAGACCGACACGCCGCTGATCGAGACGCCGCAATCGGTGTCGGTGGTCACCAGCGACCAGATCCGCGTCGTCAAGGCCGCCAGCGTCGCCGACGCGCTGGGCTACACGCCGGGTGTGGCGGCCCAGTCGCCGGCTTTCAGCCGCATGGTGGACGACCTGATGTTGCGCGGCTTCAACGTGGCCACCGGCAATTCGGGCCTGCTGCGCGACGGACTCAAGCTGCAGTCCAACGTCTACGATGGCGGCCAGGAACCCTATGGACTGGAACGTGTCGAGGTGTTGCGCGGCGCGGCCTCGGTGCTGTATGGCCAGCTCACGCCGGGCGGGGTGGTCAACACCGTCAGCAAACGCCCGACCACCGAGCCGCTGCGCGAACTGAACCTTGAGACCGGCAGCTACGCCCGCCGGCAGGTGTCGGGCGATTTCGCTGGCGCGCTGACGGAAGATGGCACCTGGTCCTATCGCCTGACCGGCCTGGCGCGCAACGCCGACAATTGGGTCGATCACGTGCCCGACGATCGCACCTACCTGGCGCCGGCCCTGAGCTGGCGGCCCAACGCGGCGACCTCGCTGACGCTGCTGGCCAGCTACCAGCGCATCCGCACGCGTTTCGCGGCTCCGATGCCGGCGGCCAACACCTTGAACGGCCAAATCCCGCGCGACCTGTTCATCGGAGAACCGGACTTCGATCGCTATGACACTGACACCTACACCGCCGGCTACGTGTTCGAGCACGCCTTCAACGAGCGCGTCAAGCTGCGCCAGAGCGCGCGCTACTTCACCGCTTACGGCGAGTGGGACTATCTGTCGTTCGGTGGCCTGCAACCCAATGGCACTACGCTGCGGCGCGGGGTTGTGAGCCGAACCGAGAACTCGTATGGCATCGCCGCCGACACCTCGCTGGAATTCAAGCTGGAGGGGGGCGGGTTGCAGCACACGGTGCTGGCAGGCCTGGACTATTACCGCAGCAACTACGACACCAGCCGCCACTCGGGCACGGTGGCGCCCTTGGGCGACATCTATCATCCCGTCTATGGCGCGGTGCCGGTGGTGAACACCGCGCGCAACAACGGCTTCGTGACGCGTTCGAACGGCATCGGCTTCTATCTGCAGGACCAGATCAAGATCCATGACCAGTGGGTGGTGGTGCTGGGCGGGCGCCAGGACTGGGCCGATACGGACCAGCGCAGCCATGGCAGCGGCGCCGCCACCCGGCAGCGGGACACGGCCACCACCGGGCGGGTCGGCCTGGTGTACCTCGCGCCGGCGGGCCTGGCGCCTTATGTGAGCGTGAGCCAGTCTTTCGCGCCCACCGTGGGCATGGACCGCGCCGATAATGCCTTCAAGCCGACCAAGGGCGTGCAGTACGAATTGGGTCTGCGCTACGAGCCGCCTGGCAGCGACATGCTATACAGCGCTGCCGTCTATGACCTGACGCAGACCAACGCCCTGACGGCCGATCCGGTGGATCCGACCTATTCGGTGCAGACCGGCAAGGCGCGCTCGCGCGGCCTGGAACTGGAGGCCAAGGCGCGGCTGGGGGCGCTGAACCTGACCGCGAGCTATGCCTACACCGATGCGCGCACCATCCGCAGCACCTTGCCCGAACTGGTCGGCCAGCGCACCACGCTGGTGCCGCTGCATAGCGCCGCGGTGTGGGCCGACTACAACCTGACGGCGGCGGGCGTGCCCGGGCTGACCCTGGGCGCCGGCGTGCGCTACGCCAGTTCGACCAACCTGCCGGGCTATCCCGCGGAGGTGCCGGGCCAGTTCCTGGTGGACGCGATGGCCGCGTACGACTTCGGCGCGGTCTCGCCCCAGTTCAGCGGCCTGTCCTTGACCGTGAACGCGCGCAACCTGTTCAACCGTGGTTACCTGTCGTGCGCCGGCGCCACCGGTTGCCGCTACGGCGATCCGCGCACGCTCTACGCGACTCTCAGCTACCGCTGGTAGCGAGGCCCGGCGCGGCCCCTGTCTCGGGGCTGCGCCCTGTGCTACTCTGGCTGCCGGTCGTGCATGTTCATCCCTTTGCACCGGCCGACGATGGCAATGTCCGAGGTCACCCCCTTGGGCAGTGTCTTGGTAAGAAGAATGCGCATGACACGATCAAGCGTGGAGACAATACATGAGCCAATATGGGCCGTTGAAGTTGCACGTCCCGGAGCCTACAGGGCGCCCGGGTTGCAAGACCGATTTTTCCTACCTGCACCTGTCGCCGCCCGGCGATGTGCCCAAACCCTCCATTGATGTTGCCGCGGTCGATACCGGCGGACTGGCATACAGCCTGGTCCGGGTGATCGCGGACGACGGCAGCGCCGTCGGACCGTGGGCGCCGCAACTCAGCCACGAGCAGCTGCGCGCGGGCATGCGCAACATGCTGAAGACGCGTCTGTTCGATGCGCGCATGCTGACCGCCCAGCGCAAGAAGAAGATCTCGTTCTACATGCAGAGCCTGGGCGAAGAGGCCATCGGCACGGCCCACGCCATGGCGCTGGAGCAGGGCGACATGTGCTTCCCGACCTACCGCCAGCAAAGCATCCTGCTGGCGCGCGACGCCTCGCTGGTCACCATGATGTGCCAGTTGATGTCCAACGAACGCGATCCGCTCAAGGGCCGCCAATTGCCGGTCATGTACTCCGACCGCGAACGGGGCTTCTTCAGCATCTCGGGCAACCTGGCCACGCAATTCATCCAGGCGGTGGGCTGGGGCATGGCCTCGGCCATCAAGGGGGACACCCGCATCGCCTCCGGCTGGATCGGCGACGGCGCCACCGCCGAGGCCGACTTCCACACCGCACTGACCTTCGCCCACGTCTACCGCGCGCCGGTCATCCTGAACGTGGTCAACAACCAGTGGGCCATCTCCACCTTCCAGGCGATCGCCGGCGGCGAGGGCGCGACCTTCGCGGGCCGCGGCGTGGGCTGCGGCATCGCCTCGTTGCGGGTGGACGGGAACGATTTCCTGGCGGTCTACTCCGCCTCGCGCTGGGCCGCCGAACGCGCCCGCAGCAATCTGGGACCGACCCTGATCGAATGGGTGACCTACCGCGCCGGGCCGCACTCCACGTCCGACGATCCCTCCAAGTACCGCCCCGGCGACGACTGGAGCCACTTCCCGCTGGGCGATCCGATCGCGCGCTTCAAGAAGCACCTGATCTCGCTGGGCATCTGGTCCGACGAAGAGCATGAAGCCGTCAAGGCCGAGCTCGACGCCGAGATCCTGGCGGCGCAGAAGGAAGCGGAAAGCTACGGCACCCTGGTGGACGGCCACGTTCCCAGCGCCGCCAGCATCTTTGAAGACGTGTACAAGGACATGCCGGAGCATCTGCGCCGGCAGCGTCAGCAGCTCGGAGTCTGATCATGGCTATCGATAACAACGCTGGTCCGGCCTCCGCGCCGATGACCATGATCCAGGCTTTGCGCTCGGCCATGGATGTGATGCTGGAGCGCGACAACAACGTGGTGGTGTTCGGGCAGGACGTCGGCTATTTCGGCGGCGTGTTCCGCTGCACGGAAGGCCTGCAGACCAAGTACGGCAGCTCGCGCGTGTTCGACACGCCCATCTCCGAAGGCGGCATCGTCGGCGTGGCGGTGGGCATGGGCGCCTACGGCCTGCGTCCCGTCTGCGAGATCCAGTTCGCCGATTATTTCTATCCCGCTTCGGACCAGATCGTGTCCGAGGCCGCGCGCCTGCGCTACCGCTCGGTCAACGAATTCGTCGCGCCCATGACCATCCGCATGCCTTGCGGCGGCGGCATCTACGGCGGCCAGACGCACAGCCAGAGCCCCGAGGCCATGTTCACGCAGGTCTGCGGCCTGCGCACGGTGATGCCGTCCAACCCGTACGACGCCAAGGGCCTGCTGATCGCGGCCATCGAGAACGACGACCCGGTCATCTTCCTGGAGCCCAAGCGGCTCTACAACGGCCCGTTCGACGGCCACCATGACCGGCCCGTCACGCCCTGGACCGGACGGCCGGGCAGCGTGGTGCCCACCGGCTACTACACCGTGCCGCTGGATACGGCAGCCATCGTGCGCCCCGGCAACGCGCTGACCGTGCTGACCTACGGCACCACCGTGCACGTGTCGCTGACGGCCGCCGAGGAAACCGGCATCGACGCCGAGATCATCGACCTGCGCAGCCTGTGGCCGCTGGACCTGGACGCCATCGTCAACTCGGTCAAGAAGACCGGCCGCTGCGTGGTGGTGCACGAAGCCACGCGCACCTGCGGCTTCGGCGCCGAGCTGATTTCGCTGGTGCAGGAACACTGCTTCCATCATCTGGAGGCGCCCGTGGAGCGCGTGACCGGCTGGGATACGCCGTATCCCCACGCGCAGGAATGGGCGTACTTCCCCGGCCCGCGCCGGGTCGGCGAAGCGTTCAAGCGCGCGATGGAGGGTTGAGAGATGGGTATTCATGTCATTAAGATGCCCGACATCGGCGAAGGCATCGCGGAAGTGGAACTGGTCGCCTGGCACGTGAAGATCGGCGACATGGTGGCCGAGGACCAGCCGCTGGCCGACGTCATGACGGACAAGGCCACGGTCGAGATTCCCGCGCCGGTGGTCGGCCGCGTGGTCGCGCTGGGCGGGGACGTGGGCCAGGTCATGGCGGTGGGCGGCGAACTGATCCGCCTGGAGGTCGAAGGCGAGGGCAACCTGAAGCCGGGCGCCGATGCGCCGCCGGCCAAGGCGGCTGCGGCTCCCGCTACGGCACAGCCTGCCGCCGCAGCGTCTGCGCCGCAGCCTGCGCCAGCGCCGAAGGCTGAGGCTGCCGCACCCGCGAAACCGGCCGCGCCGCCCGCTGCGCCGGCCAAGCCCGCGCGCCAGGCGTCCGCCGCCGTCGCCCGCCAGCCCGGCGACAAACCGCTGGCCTCGCCGGCGGTGCGCAAACGCGCCTGGGACCTGGGCATCGAACTGCGCTACGTGCACGGCAGCGGCCCGGCAGGCCGGATCCTGCACGAAGACCTGGACGCCTATCTGCAAGGCCAGGGCGGGGGCGCTCAAGCCCGCGGCGGCGTGGCCTACGCCGAGCGTAACGACGAGGAAAACGTGCCGGTCATCGGCCTGCGCCGCAAGATCGCGCAGAAGATGGCCGAGTCCAAGCGCCGCATTCCGCACTTCAGCTACGTCGAGGAAATCGACGTGACCGAGCTGGAAGAGCTGCGCGCCAGCCTCAACCAGAAGTGGGGCGCGACGCGCGGCAAGCTCACGCTATTGCCGCTGCTGGCGCGCGCCATGGTGGTGGCGCTGCGCGATTTCCCGCAGATCAACGCGCGCTACGACGATGAGGGCGGCGTGGTCACGCGCTACGGCGCGGTCCACATCGGCATCGCCACGCAAAGCGACGGCGGCCTGATGGTGCCGGTCATGCGCCACGCCGAGGCGCGCGATCTCTGGTCCATGGCGGCCGAGATCGTCCGTCTGGCTGAGGCGGTGCGCACGGGCAGCGCCAGCCGCGACGAACTGTCGGGGTCGACCATTACTATCACCAGCCTGGGGCCTTTGGGCGGCATCGTCACCACGCCGGTGATCAACCATCCCGAGGTCGGCATCGTGGGCGTGAACCGCATCGTCGAGCGGCCCGCCATCCGCAATGGCGCCGTGGTGGCGCGCAAGCTGATGAACCTGTCGTCGTCCTTCGACCACCGCGTGGTGGACGGCATGGACGCGGCGCGCTTCATCCAGGCGGTGCGCGCGCTGCTGGAGCAACCCGCGCTGCTTTTCGTGGAGTAAGCATGAGCCAGATCACTAAGACTACGACTTTGCTGGTGATCGGCGGCGGCCCTGGCGGCTACGTCGCCGCCATCCGCGCCGGCCAGCTGGGCGTGCCGACCATCCTGGTCGAAGGCGCCCAGCTGGGCGGCACCTGCCTGAACATCGGCTGCATCCCCTCCAAGGCGCTGATCCACGCGGCCGAGGAATTCGACAAGGCGCGCCACTACGCGGGCAAGTCGGCGCTGGGCATTTCCGTGTCGGCGCCCGCCATCGACCTGGCCCAGACCGTGGCCTGGAAGGACGGCATCGTCGGCAAGCTGACCGGCGGCGTTGCTGCGTTGTTGAAGAAGAACGGCGTGGAAGTGGTGCGCGGCTGGGCCCGGCTGCTGGACGGCAAGACCGTGGAAGTGGATGGCGGCGAGTCCGGCGCCATCCGCATCCAGTGCGAGCATCTGCTGCTGGCGGCGGGCTCCGAACCGACGCCGCTGCCGTCCATGCCGTTCGGCGGCATGGTGGTGTCGTCCACCGAAGCCTTGTCGCCTTCCAGCATCCCCAAGCAATTGGTGGTGGTGGGCGGCGGCTATATCGGCCTGGAACTCGGCACCGTGTACCGCAAGCTGGGCGCCGAGGTGGCCGTGGTGGAAGCGCAGGACCGCATCCTGCCGACCTACGATGCCGAGCTCACCAAGCCGGTGGCTGCCGCCTTGGCGAAAATGGGTGTGGACCTGCACCTGGGCCGCAAGGTGCTGGGCCTGAACGGCGCCGGCAATGCGGTGCGCGTGCAGGACGCGGCGGGCGTAGAAACCCTGCTGCCGGCCGACCGCGTGCTGATCGCGGTAGGACGGCGTCCGCGCACGCAGGACTGGGGGCTGGAAAGCCTGCAGCTCGACCGCAAGGGCAACGCGCTGCGCATCGACGACCAGTGCCGCACCTCCATGCGCGACGTCTGGGCCATCGGCGACATCGCCGGCGAACCCATGCTGGCGCACCGCGCCATGGCGCAGGGCGAGATGGTGGCCGAGCTGGTTTCGGGCAAGCGCCGCCACTTCCTGCCTGCCTCGATCCCGGCGGTCTGCTTCACCGACCCCGAAGTCGTGGTGGCGGGCCTGTCGCCTGCCGAGGCGGAAAGCGCTGGACTGGACTGCCTGACGGCTTCCTTCCCCTTTGCCGCCAACGGGCGTTCGATGACGCTGGAATCCACCGACGGCTTCGTGCGCGTGGTCGCGCGCCGCGACAACCACCTGATCGTGGGCTGGCAGGCGGTGGGGCGCGGCGTGTCTGAGCTGTCGACGGCGTTCGGCCAGTCGTTGGAAATGGGCGCCACGCTGGAAGACGTGGCGGGCACCATCCATGCGCATCCGACCCTGGGCGAAGCGGTGCAGGAAGCGGCGCTCAAGGCGCTGGGGCACGCGCTGCATATCTAGGAGGTGCAATGGAACGCCGCGCTTGCGCGGCGTTCCACCGCAAGCCCGGACAGTGCCTAGCGAGGGGTTACGGCTTGCGCCAATGCTGCGCTGAATCCTTCCACCGCAGGGTTGCCTTGGTCGCGCAACGCTGCCAACACCACCTGGGCCGTGGCTCCAGCCACATCGCGCAAAGGCAGGAAGCGCAATGAATCCGAACGCATTCGGGACAACGATTGGGGCACCAGTGCAGGGCCGACGCCGGCTTCCACCAGCGTCAGCAAGGTGGGAATGACGCTTTCCTGCGCGATTTCCGGCTTCAGCTGCGCACGCGCGTACAGCGCCTGGATCATATTGCGGAAGTACGGCGAGATGTCCTGGCGGTAGCCCACCAGGGGAAATTCCAGCAGTTCTTCCAGCGAAACATCACGCTGATGCGCCAGCGCATGATCATGGCGCAGCGCCACGCGCAGGGGCTCTTCGTAGATGACGCGGGTCACGATATCCGCATCCAGCGGATGCGGACGCATCAGCGCCACATCGACCGCGCGCGACCGCAGCGCGGGCTCCATGTCGACGGAGTTCATTTCGCGCAGATCGATGCGGACTTCGGGGTGCGCATCGCGGTAATGGCTGAGCGCCGACACCAGCGGCGAGCTTGCCGCGCTGGGCGTGATGCCTATCACCAGCGACCCGGTTTCGCCGCGGGCCGTGCGCCGCGCCTGCCGCAGCATCAGCTGGGTGTCCGCCGCGATCTTGCGCGCCCGCTCGTACATGATTTCGCCGGCGGGCGTCAATTTCACCGAGCGCGTGGTGCGCACGAACAGCGGCACGCCGACGATCGCTTCCAGTCGCTTGATCTGCTGCGTGAGGGGCGGTTGGGTCATGAACAGGCGTGCCGCCGCCCGCGCGAAGTGCAGTTCTTCCGCCAGCGTGCAGAACAGGACCAGCAAGCGACCGTCCACGAAGATTAATTCTGATTTCGACATAATTAGGGCGAAATTACATATTGGACATAGATTAGTCGAGTTCCTAAGATGCCGCATCGCTACACACCGCCGGCATTCCGGATCCGCACATGTCCCTCGCTTCCATTTCTCCGTCAGTCGCTGCCATCGCTCAAAGAGTGCGGGATGGCGAAGCGGCGGTGTTCGCGGCGGCGCGCCAGAGCCTGGCGGCCATCGCGCGGCAAGATCCGGCAATCCGTGCATGGAGCCATGTGCTGCCCGCCGTGGCGCTGGAGCAGATGGAACCGGCGCGGCACGCCGCCGGCGCGCTTGCCGGCGTGCCCATCGGCATCAAGGACGTGATCGACGTGGCCGACATGCCTACCGGTTTTGGGGCGCCCGCCTTGATTGCCGGCAATGCGGCGTTCGACGCCTGCAGCGTGGGCATGTTGCGCGCGGCGGGCGCGATTCCGGTGGGCAAGACCGTGACGGCCGAGTTCGCGTTCAGGACGCCGGGCCCCACCCGCAATCCGCATGCGCTGGCGCACACGCCTGGCGGCTCCTCGAGCGGGTCCGCGGCCGCGGTGGCGGCCGGCATGGTGCCAGCCGCGCTGGGCACGCAGACCGGAGGTTCGATGATCCGCCCGGCGGCGTATTGCGGAGTGGTGGGATTCAAACCGAGCGCCGGGCGCGTGTTCCGGGACGGCATGAAGCTCACCTGCGAATCGCTGGACACCATAGGCTGGTACGCGAATAGCGTGGCGGACGCCCAGCTCATCGCGGACGTGCTCGTGGGCGGCGCGCACGCGCCCGTACCGTCCGGCCGCCAACTGACCGTCGCGGTGCAATTGAACAATCCGAAAGCCGGATTGTGTGCCGAGAGCCATGCCGAGATCGATCGCGCCCATGCGGTTCTGGCCGCGCATGGCGTGCAGTGCGTGCCAGTGCAAGCCGAGCGCGAGACGGCGCTTTTGCTGCAGGCGCACGATGTGATCATGCACTACGAGTTCGCGCGCAGTCTGGGGCCGGTGGTGGAGCGCCAGTGCCATGCATTGAGCGCCGTCTTGCGCCAGGCGGTGGCGCGTGGCCTGGCCATCGGGGCAGGGGAGTACCACGAGATGCTCGGGATTCAGGCCGCGCTGCGCCACGGCTGGGGCGCGCTCTATGGCGGCGCCGACCTGGTGCTTACGCCCAGCACGCCGGGTCCGGCGCCCCTTGGGCTGGAGCACACCGGCGACGCTTCATACAACAAGATCTGGTCGGTGCTGGGGTGGCCTTGCCTGCACCTGCCGACCGGATTCAGCCGCGCGGGACTGCCCATGGGCATGCAATTGGTCGGCGATCTGGGCAAGGACCTGGCCTTGCTCGCCGTCGGCCGGGATTTACATCATCTGCTGAAACAGCAAGGGGAATGAAATGGGATTCAAGAAACTGAGGCAGGGCGTGCTGGCCCTGTGCGCCGCCGCGGCGGTGACGGGATTGGGGCAGGCGCGTGCCGCTTTTCCCGACCGTCCGATCAATGTCGTCGTGCCCACTGCGGCCGGCGGCACGGTGGATATCGTTGCGCGCATCATGGCGGAAAAACTCGGCGCCGAACTGGGACAGCCGGTGGTCGTCATCAACAAGCCCGGCGCTGGCGGCGTCGTGGGCACGCAGGCGTTCCTGCGCGAGCCGCAGGATGGCTACACCGTGCTGTTCACGGCGAACAGCAATCAGCTGATCGTGCCTTGGGTCTACAAAGACGCGAAGTTCGATCCCATCAAGGACTTCGCGCCGATCGCCGCAGTGGGTGAAGTGCCCAACGTGCTGTGCGTGAACCCGGCCTTTCCCGCGAAGGACATGAAGGAATTCATTGCCTTGATCAAGGCCAATCCGGAGAAGTACCAGTACGCCTCGGCCGGGGCGGGAACCTTGAACCATTTGCTGGGCGTCATGCTGGACCAGATGGGCGGGCTGCGCATGCAGCACATCCCCTATCGGGGCGTGTCGCCAGCTATGGCGGATGTGATGGGCAATCAGGTGCCGATGCTGTTCGCCAGCCTGCCCTCGGCCGTGGAAGGCATCAAGGCCGGCAAGCTGCGCGCGCTGGGCGTCAGCAGCGAAAAGCGCAACGCCTTGCTGCCCGACGTCCCTGCCATCAACGAAGCCATACCGGGATTCCGCGGCGACCTGTGGGTGGCGTTCTATGGCGCAAAGGAAGCGCCCAGCGCGGCGATCGACACCTTGCATCTGGCCATCCGCAAAGTCCTGGCCGACCAGGCGCTGCAACAGAAGTTCGACCAGCTGGGGGTCACCATGATGCACGACGGCCCGGCCGAGCTGGCGGCGCGGCAGCAGGCCGAGTACATGCAGTGGAAGCAGGTCGTGCAGGCCTCGGGAGCGAGTCCGGATTAAGGCCTAACGGCTGCCGTCGATATACGGCCGGGCCTGCAGGATCAGGATGTTGTCGCCCTGCACGGCCCATTCGATATCCTGGTCCGCGCCGCCCAGGCGCTGCTTGACCTGGCTGCCTACCGCGGCCAGGCGCGCCACCAGGGCATCGTTCAACACCTGGCGCGCGCCCTCGATCGGCACTTCGCGCACGCCGCCCGCTGCGTCGGCTACCAACTGGGTGTCCTCGGCTGAGCGGGTCAGTACCTGCACTGCCTTGGACCAGCTGGAGTACATCAGCTGTTCGGCCTGCCGCTTGCCTTCCACCACCTTGATGCCCAGGCCGCGCTTGGCCGAGATGTAGGTGACGTAGCGGCGCGAGGCGTCGAAGGGATCGCGGGTGATCATGACGCCCGAGCTGTCAGACGCGGCGGCCTGTTGCACCAGCACCGCCATCACCACGCCGTCCTGGCCGATGCCGGCCGCGCGCCGGGCTTCGTAGGCTTCGTAGTTGTAGACCGAGGCCCACACGGTCTGCACGGCTTGCGCCAGCGCGTCGGCCTGTGTCACGTTGGGTACGGTGGTGTAGAGGCCGGCGCCGCTGAATCCCGGCAGGTCTTCGGAGTTGGACGAGCTGCGCACGAATACGCCCCGGCCCTGCAACTGCTTTTGCCAGCGTTCGCGCCAGGCCGCAGCCAAGGCCGGATCGGGCTGGGCCTGGATGATGTCCTGGCGCAGCGCGGCCAGTTCGGCGCGGCGCACGTTGGCATCGCTGGCGAAGTCCGCCCGCTGTTCCAGCGCGGCGATGCGTTGCGGCACGCGCAGCTGCGCCATGAATGCCGCGTACTGCGCGAAGGGGATGCAGAAGCCGTCCGGCACGGTGGCCGCGGGTGGCAGCGCCGACTTCAGCGCGCCCAGGTTGGCCGCCTTCACGCCGCAATGGCGGCTGTCGCGTGTGACCATGCCGGAGAGCGGCTTGATTGCCTTCACCGTCAGGTCGGGCTTGGGCAGCGGCCGCGCGGCCTTGGGCGGCGGCGCGGTTTCAGGCTTGGCGATGCGCTGCACCTGATAGGCATTATTGGTGACGGTCAGCTCGACCCACTGGCCGTCGTGCTCGCGCAGCGTCGCCACGGCATCGCGCACATAGGCATTGGGGATGCGCCAGCCCTTGGCCAGCAGATTGACGTGGGACAGCAGGGTGGAGGGCCGTTGCGTGACCAGGCCGGCCACGGGCGGCAGCGCGACCGGGACCTCGTCCAGCACCAGGATGTCGGTCGGCGCCAGATCCGGCGTGTCGCCCACCGAGGCCACGATGCGTAGCCGGCCCTGGGCCTGACCCGTGTTCAGCGGCAGGAAGGTCTGTTCGCGCAGCAGCGATTCCTGCGTCACGGCCTTCAGGCCGGCGTTTTGCGCGAGCTGTTCATGCAGCGTGGAATTGGCCTTGAAGCGCACCGGTTGGTAGAAGCTGGCCTGCAGTTTCTCCTCGGTCAGCTGCAGCAGTTCCGGAGTGAGCCGGTCGCCTTCCCAGAATTCATAGGTGTAGCCGGGCAGGTCGCGCTGCCAGCTCAGGGTGCCGAACAGCAGACGCCGCTGCGGGTCCTTGTACTGGGCGATCAGCGTGGCTTTGTCGTCGGCGGGCAAGAGGCGACGTTCACGTGCGAAGTTCTCGTGCAGCGAGTAGCGCGGTGTGTTGAGGTAGTAGATCTTGCCGCCCTGTTTCCGGTCGATCACGAACAGCACGTGGGGGATCTCCAACGGCGTGCCGGGGTTGTAGACCCGGGCCAACTGCAGGAATTCGGCCTGGGTCTGGATTTTCCCCAGAAAGGCCGGCCCCGCCTTTTTGGCGTCTTCCGCTGGCTGCGCCGCACGCTCGTCGGGAGTCAACGGCCGAGAGTTCTCGTAGGGCGAAGGCTTGCGGGCAGTCTGCGCCTGGACGGACGGACCGAAGCCGGCGGCTGCCCCAGCCAATGCGGCCAGGACGATCAGGCGGGTCAGGTGGCGGGAGGAAAGGCGGCGGCGGGCGGGTGATGGACCTGTCTCTTATACACATCT